>CAQBKK010000009.1 GCA_948760655.1 uncultured Bacilli bacterium
CCTAGTATTGCTAGTATTCCTACAATAGAACCTATAATCATTTTCTTTTGTTTTTGGTTTTTATGAAACCTTTCTAAACCTTCTGGGTTTCCTTTACTTAATGTACCCCCCCCCCAGAAGACTTTTTCTGGTTGGGAGGTTTTTTCTTATTTTTTTCATTTCTTTCCTCCTCTATTTTCTATATCTATTATAGAAAATTAAATCATAAATTACAAGTTTTATTTCCAAGTATCAGGTGATAACTATGAACACTCTTTTTTATTAATCGAAGTGTAACTACAACTAATATAACTTTTATTACTAAAAAGAAGAGCTACATTTATTCTTGAAGTCAAATAGCGATAAAAAAACAAACTATTTCTGTTTGTCTTTTAATATTGCAATTCTTTCATTATAATTCATACTTTTAACAACATAGGAACCTGCAACAACCATATCTGGTAGATTTTCTTTCAATAACCTAACGCTTTCTTCATTCACTCCACCATCTACATTAATTAAAAAATTTAACTTTTTTTCTTTTCTTAGCTTAATTAATTTTTCTATCCTTTCTGGTGTACTTGCAAAAAATTTTTGTCCTCCATATCCTGGAAGAATAGATAAAACAAGAACCAAATCCACTTTTTTTAGAATAGGAAGTAAAGCATCAATTTCTGTTAATGGATCAATAGCAACTCCCACTTTGCAACCTTTTTCTTTAATGCACTTAATAATTTTATTATGATTGGTTGTAGCATCAAAACTATAGGTAATATACTCTGGCTTAATATAAGAAAATACTTCTATAAACTTTTCTATATGCAAAGTCATTAAATGGACATCCTTTTTCTTTTTACTTTTCTTTAATGCATCTAGCATATCCTTATCGTATGGTGTAATATTATTGACAAATAAACCGTCTGCTACATCCACATGGATAAAATCTGCATTGGACTGATTAATTAACTCCATAGTTTTAAAATAATCAAAATTTCTACTTAAAAAAGATAAAGCTATTTTCATGACTCTCACCTCTTTAAAAATGAAAGATAACTTTCATACCGTGATGGTAAAATACGTAAATTTTCTACGGCTTTTTTTACATAACACTCACGTTCTTTATTATGCATACAATCTTTAAACGGACAAGGAAAATTTTTAAATTCTACAAAACTATCACGAATTTCTTCTTTGGAAACACTTCCAAAATCCAAACTAGAAAATCCTGGTGTATCTGCCACATAAAAATTTTTAAACGAAAATAATTCGACATGCCTTGTTGTATGTTTACCTCTTCCTAAACTTTCTGATATTTCATCTGTTTTCAAATGTAAATTTTTGTCCAATTTATTCAAAAGTGTACTTTTGCCTGCTCCTGTTTGTCCTGTAATCACAACCATTTTATCTTTTAAAACTTTTTTTAATTTCCCTAAATCTTTATTGGTTAAAACCATATACCCTATTTTTTTATAATAAGCAATCGTACTCTTCAAATTTTTCTTTTCTTGTTTAGTCAACAAATCTAATTTAGAAAAACAAATCACAGGTTCAATATGATTCATTGTAACAACAGAAATCATTTTATCTAGTAGATGAAAAGATAAATCTGGTTTTTTGACACTTGTTACAATTAAAGCACAATCTACATTCGCAATCATTGGTCGATTTAAAAAGTTTTTTCTTGGAAGTATTTCTAAAATATAACGATTTTCTTTATCAATAGTACATAAATCCCCTACTAGAGGAGTTATATCGTCTTTACGAAACTTCCCTCTAGCATGGCATTCTATTTGTTCATTTCCTACTTGTACTGTATACAAATTACTAACTATTTTTATTATTTTTCCTTGCATTTTAACATTGCCCTAAAGCTTGTGATACTGGATCACATTCATCGTCTGGATTTACTTCTCCCATATTCTTAGCTACTTTGATTTTTAACGAAGCTCCACTTGATGCAATCGTGTATCCTTCAGGACGACTTTGTTCAAAAATTTTACCATCCTCATGTTCTGTAGTTACAACTTCCTCTACCGTTAATTCAACATTATGTTCATCACAGAAAGCTCTTACTTCCTCAACAGAATAACTACCATCTGTAAAATTAGGATATTTACTTACAATATTGGCAATATAAAGGGTAATGGTATCACCAACGGATACTTTCTCTCCCTCTTTCATACTTTGATCAATGATAATTCCATCCTTAGCTGTTTCTGGATTATCTACATCCTTTTTTTCTATTAATACTTGTAATCCTTTAGCTTCTAAAGCGCCTTTAATCTCTAAGTAATTTTTACCAGAATAATTCTCCATGGTTATTTTGGTATCTCCAATCGAAACATAAAGTGTAATACTGGTACTTTTTGTTCTTTTACTTCCTGTAGGAGGATTCGTTTTAATAACTTTTCCTTCTGGAATATCCGAAGAAGATTGTTCTTGTTGTTCATCACTTACTGTAAATCCAGCATCTTGTAATACTTTAACAGCTTCATTAATCGTTAAGTTGGTTACATCGGGAACACTAATCTCTTTTTCATTGGTAATTACAGGAATTAAAACTACAACAGAAGTAATAATAACAACTAACCCTGTAAAAATAGAGGCAAGTGCTATTAACAACTTATTTTGTTTCTTTAAATCATTTTTTGTTATTTGCTTTGCTATGGGAGTTCCTCCTTCACTTTCTTTTTTTGGACTATTTAACATTTTGGATACCTTTGTATCTTCAAAGTTATTTTCTGAGTATTTAAATACCACTCTAGGTTCTTTTATCCTAGCATCCGTCATACATGTTTTTAAATCCTCATGCATCTCTTTTGCGTCTGTATATCGGTTTTTAGGATTTTTAGCTGTTGCTCTTAAAATAATATTTTCAATACTCATCGGAAGATTGGGTAGTTCTTCTCTAATATTAGGCATTGGTTCCTTTAAGTGTTTTAGAGCAATCTCAACAGCATTATCTCCCTTAAATGGTAGTTTACCCGTTAATAACTCATACATAACAATTCCCATGGAATAAATATCACTTTGTAAACTTGAACCTTTTCCACTAGCTTGTTCGGGCGGTATATAATGGACACTTCCCATCACAGAATTGGTCTGCGTAAGCTGTGTTGCATTCATCGCCATTGCAATACCAAAATCAGTAATTTTTACAAGTCCATTTTCTAAAATCATAATGTTTTGTGGCTTTATATCTCTGTGAATGATGTAAGAATCATGGGCGATGCTCATACCATCTGTAATTTGTAGCATAATATCAACAACTTCACTAATCGTCAGTTTTCCACGTTTTTTAATCAAATCTTTTAAATGCTTTCCTTCAATGTATTCCATAACAATATAGTAGTCGCCATTATCTTCTCCTACATCGTACACCTCGACGATATTGGGGTGATTTAGACTACTAGCGGATAAAGCTTCCCTTTGAAAACGATGGACAAACTTTTCATCACTAGCAAGATCCCCACGTAAAAGTTTAACAGCTACATTTCGATCTAAAATGGTATCATAAGCCAGATACACATTTGCCATTCCACCTTCTCCAATACTTTTGATGATTTGATAACGATCACTAATCTTTTGCCCCTTCATTATCATTCTTCTTCACCACTTTCTTTTATCACTAAATAAGCGATTGAAACGTTATCTTGTCCTCCACGAGCATTGCATTTTCGTATTAATTTTATCACTTTTTCTTCAACTGATAAAGTATCATCATTTAAAACTCGCTCAATTTGTTCATTTGTAAGCATATTGGTAAGTCCATCACTACATAGTAGTATGGCTTCACTTGTTAAATCAACATCAAAAATATCTAACTCTACTTTTTCCATCGCACCAAGTGCCTTCATCAATACATTTTTTTTAGGATGGTACTTTGCTTCTTCTTCTGTTAATTGTCCTGTTTCTACAAGCAAACTTACAAGTGAATGTGGTTTTGTGACTTGATGCAAATGGCCATTTTTTAAAACAAACCCAGTAGAATCTCCAATATTTCCAAAAATCAAATAGTCACTCGTTAAAAGCGCTAAAACTAAAGTGGTACCAAGTCCTGTAGAATCTGGATTATTTTTAGCATAAAGAATGATTTCATTATTAATCTCACTTGCATTATCATTAAGCCAATTTACAGCATCTAACTTAGAACCAATAGAGGCAATTCCACTAAATCTTTTACCTAAATGTGTAACAGCAAGACTAGAGGCTACTTCTCCAGCTCTATGCCCTCCCATACCATCTGCTACCATTAAAAGATACTCTCCACTCGCATTTTTAAGTATCGTTACACTATCTTCATTATGACTACGAACACGTCCAGCATCTGTTAAATAGAATGATTTCATGATTCCACCTCTTTGCTCCGTAGCTGTCCACAAGCAGCAGAAATTTTTCCACCAAATTCTTTACGAACAGTTACATTAATTCCTTTAGATTTCAAAGTTTCACAAAACTTACTAATTGTTTTTTGATTACTTTTCTTAAATTCTATGTGATTGGTTTCATTATAAGGAATTAAATTTACATAAATATTCATACCGTGAAGTAAATTTGCAAGTTCTAAAGCATGTTCTTCACTATCATTTATCTCTTTAAGCATAACATATTCTATAGTTACTCGTCTATTGGTATCTTGAATATAATCTTTAATCGCCATAATTAGTTGACTAATATTATACACTTTATTTACTTTCATTAATTTACTACGTAAAGTATCATTCGGAGCATGTAAAGAAATAGCCAAGTTGATTTGAATACTTTCCTTTTTTAAATCATAGATTTTTGGCACCAACCCACTAGTAGATAAAGTAATATGACGTATCCCAAGTGAAAGCCCTTTGGCATCATTAATAATTCTAATAAAACGAATGACATTTTCATAATTATCTAAAGGCTCCCCAATTCCCATAATAACTACACTAGAAATACGCAAGCCCAAATCATTCTCAACAAGTAAAATTTGACTGACCATTTCCTCTGTCTCTAAATTACGTACCTTTTTAAGACGCCCTGACTCACAAAAAGCACACCCCATATTACAACCCACCTGACTAGAAACACAAAGACTCGTTCCATAATCATGAAACATCACAACCGCTTCAATAAAATTAGCATCCTGAAGTTGAAATAAATATTTTCTTGTTAAAGTATCCTTTTCACAACGTACAATTTTAGGTACTTCCAAAGAAAAATCCATCTTTATTTTTTCTCGTACTTCCTTTTTAATATTACTCCAAGTATCTATCTCTTTATTCTTATGTATATAAAGCCATTCAAAAACTTGTAAGGCTTTAAACTTCTTTTCACCCATACTTAAAAAATATTCTTCTAACATTTCTCTTGTATACCCATAAATGTTTTTCATAGATTCACCTATTCAATTATAGCACGTTTTTAAAAAAAGAAAAAACTAGCTATTGAGCTAGCTAATTATCTTATCTTTCTAGTTTTCTTAATAGGGAATTTTCTTCCTCTTTAAAAGTTGCATAATGAACCAAGTTTTCGATTTTATCGCACTCTTCTTCGTTATACTTTTTTTCTAATCGGCTTTTTAAAATTCCCATTTTATAGTAAAGCATCCACTTTTTATAATGAAATCCATAATCAAAATAGATTTGGGCTTTCTTTATAATTGGTTTTAAGGGATCTTCTGCAAGTTTTTCTTCTTTCTTTTGTAATTCTTGTTGTTTTATAGTTTCTAATTTCTGTTTTTCTTCTACAATCACTTCTTCTAAGTAAAAAATTGTTTCTTTGGTTCCTTTACTTATTTTTCTAATTTCCTGTATTTTTTGTTTTATAAAAAGTACACCCATAAGCGGAAGAAGAAGTAAACATTCTAAGGAAGTAGGAAGAAATACAACAACCAATATACCTGCAACAAACATAAATAGTATATCACTAATTGTTTCCATCTTTTTGTCATATAGATTTTTTTGCACTTGTTCCTTCATTTCCTCAAGACAAGTTATCTTAGGATTTTTTAGATTTGTTTTACAATCTTCTAAAAAACACTTATTTAGCAATTCATAGAAACATTCCAAATCACATTCATTTTCGACTTTAAAAAATTCTTCCATAAATTTATCTAAAAAGCCTTTTGACATTGTAGAGGCATTACTATCATTTTTTTGCTTCTTTTTCATTCCGTTTTATCCTTTCTCATTCATTGTTAAAGCAAATATTGTTATTTCCCGTTTTCATTAAAAAGCGTGCTTCTTAAAATTCTTAGTTTAGCTAACGATTGCGTTTCTTCTTCGTATTGGTAATACTCTTCGATTAAAGCTAATATTCTTTTAATCTGTTCTCTTTCTTCTTTTGTTGGAATCATTTTTAAATTAGTAATCTCTAACCATGTTAAAGTATCGCTATAATCTGCTTTATCTGCAAAACCTTCTTTAAAATATTGTTCCAGATATTTATACTCTCTATTTCTAATTTTATTTACTAAATCGCTCCCTGACAAATGACAAATCATATTTTTTTGCTTTTCTAAAATTTGCTCTGGCGATAAATTTTCTATAGATTTTATATAGTTATCCAAAGATTCTATTACTCCACTCATTCCTTTTGTTGTAGTGGCTATATTCATAAAACTATTGTATTTTAAATCATACTCATTTTTAGAAGGTCTGCAAAAAAAGCTCGGCTGTTTATTTTGATAATATTTATATTCCTCTTCTGAAATTCCATCATCTATTATAGCAAACCATTCATTTGTTACTGTGGAACTATCCATATAAAACATTTCAAAAGTTTTAATTTTATTTCTATTAAAATTATATCCTTGTTCTAAATCTAATTGTTTCTCATAATCAAATATTCCACCATAATAGAAACTAAGTCCAATTTTAATTGTATCTGTTGTATGTTTAGCAAGGATATTCAATACTTTTTGTATTTTATCAGATTCACCATAATGCGTTGATATACTAATTCTTCCTTCCTCTGCTAAAAATTTATGACGAATAAACTCCAATTGTTTTATAAAAATTTCTGCTGTTTTTTCTGTAATATCTTCACTTGTTCTTTCTAAATCAAGCATCACTGCAATTTGTTTTTTCTTTTTATTAGGCACTTTATTTTCTGTATATTCTTTTTTCATACTCTTTTTCCTCAACCTATATTTAATTCTTATTTTTACTAAATGTCAATTGGTAATTTTCATTTTCACTTTCTATCGTTATTTGTTCAATAAATTCTTTTGTTTCTACTACGTTTATGCTTATTTTTTCTTCTTTGTATCGTAAATTGTATTCATATGTAGAAGTTTCTTTATTATCTATAATTCCTTCTTCTTCGTTTTCTAAAATATAAGCAATTAATGTGTTTCTATCTAAAAATTCTGATATAATTTCTTCATAAATACTTTCTATTTCTGTTACTTGATCCAATATTACTTCATAAAGTATCCCATTTTCTATTCGATATTTGGTTATTCCACTTACATCTTCTTTGTAGCCATTTACCACTTCGTTATACTCAGTTCCTTCATATTTTATAGTATTATCATTTTTAGTTACTATAAATGACATAAGATATTCATCACTTAATAAATCCTGTAACTTTTCTTTATAATTTATTCCTTTTTGCGTTTCTTCTATTTTATAGTTTTCTCTTTTTTCTTGTGGTTTAAATTCATTTATAATTGTTACCACTCCCATTAAAAGGGATAAAGAAACAATCCAAATGATTAAAACCATTAAAGAATGCCATCTGGGATTCTTCCAACATTTTTTAAAAAACTCTTTATCCATAATTAACCTACTTTTTTATTTTTTAATTCTTCTTTATTTATACCATTTAAATAATCTTTTATCATCATTTCTTTTTTACCAAATGGTTTAATTCTTTCTAAATAAAGAATACCATCTTTGCATGAAATTCCTAAAGTATTTTTTGTAACTTCTACAATCTTACCTACGTCTTCACTCTTATTTTTTTCTAAAAACGTTGCCCCCATTACTTTACATTCTTCCTCATCCAATAAAAGGTACGCAAGTGGCCATGGATTTAACCCGCGAATTTGATTTACTAATTCTTTTCCTGTTTTTTTAAAATCTAATTTTTCTTCTTCTCTTTTTATGTTATAAGCAAACGTTACTTCACTTTCTACTTGTTTTATTCTCTTGTTTGTTCCCTCTATAATACTAGGAAGAGTACTTATTAACAAATTGGCACCTATTTTAGATAGCTTTTCATGCAATGTTCCCACGTTATCTGTAGCACTTATGGTATATTCTTCTTGAGAAATTATATCTCCATTATCCATTTTCTCTGCCATATACATAATCGTGATTCCTGTTTTTTCTTCTCCATTGATGAGACACCAATGAATAGGAGCTCCTCCTCTATATTTTGGAAGTAAGGATGCATGGACATTAATACAGCCAAGACGTGGATAATCCAAAATTGCTTTAGGAATAATCTGCCCATAAGCACAAGTGATAACAATATCTGCATTACTATTTACTATAGTATCGTAATCACTTCTTATTTTTTGAGGTTGAAAAACTGGAATATTATATTCTAATGCTACTTTTTTTATAGGGGTTGGTGTTAATATTTGTTTTCTTCCTATTAATTTATCGGGTTGGGTAACTACTAATACCACTTGTGTATTTTCTATTAATTTTTGTAAAACAGGAACAGCAAAATCTGGAGTTCCCATAAATATTACTTTTAAATCTTTCATATATTGATTCACCTGCATTTATTATACATAAAAAAAAGAAAATAAGCGAGCTACTTTCTCTTTTTATTAGATTATGATGAATTCCCTAGTAACTATATATTTTAATAATTTGTAAAGACATAATCACTGACTGCCGCACTAATATAACGATTAATATAAGCAAAATAGTCCGTCTTTCCTTCATAATGACTTACATTAGGACTTATCACAACCATACTATACTTAGGATCATCATATGGCGCATACATGGCATATGTATTGGTAATTGTTAAAACATCCCCTACACCATCTTGATTGGAATCAAAATAAGTCTCACTTGTTCCTGTTTTTCCTGCCGGTTTAAAAGAAACATTGGTATAACCATACCCTGTCCCTAAATTAACCACTTGGTATAAACCCGTTTTAATGCGATCAAAAAGAGTCGAATCTAAAGAAAATGTATTTAAAACTTCTGGCGTATGAGAAAGTAATATACTTCCCTCTTTGTTTTCAATATGATCCATTAAAAATAAACGCATACGTTCTCCATTATTCGCTATAGTACTAATATATTGTAAAATTTGAATCGGTGTGTAGGTATCATACTGCCCAATTGAAAAATTCAAAAGTAAATCAGGGGCAATTGTATTCCCACGAATTCCAGTAACTTCATTTGGTAAATCAATACCTGTTTTAGCACCAAGCCCAAATTGAGAAAAAACATCTCGATAAATAGTAAATTCTCTATCTGTAACAGACATTTTCATATTATAAGAATACGTTTGTCCTGCTAATTTAATTGCTAGTAAAAACTGATAATAATTTGAACTCGTTTTCAGAGCTGTTATATCGTCGACATATCCAAGACTTTTATAAGAACACTTTTCAGGAACCAAATATAACTTTACACAAGCATCTTTCACTTTTCTACCCACTTCAATCAAATTATTTTGATACCCCACTGCCATACTAGCTCCCTTAACAACACTTCCAACTGTAAAAGAAGAATTAAAAGTATCTGCTTCCGCCTGCACAAAAACGTCATTATCCACAATTTTAAGCCCTACAAGTGCTTTTATCGCACCAGTTTTTGTATCACTTACTAAAACATAACTTCCATTATAGTACTCCGTATTGGGTAATGTTTTTCCTTTTTTTATTTGTTCTTTTACGATTTCTTCAATACCAAGTTGCATCTCCATATCAATAGATAATACCAAATCATTTCCACGACTTCCTGAAGATACTAAAGTTAAAGTTCCATCAGAATTCACTTCATAAGTATCTTTTTCTCCTCGTAAATAGGAATCATACTCTTTTTCAAGATAACTAATTCCCACTATATCATCTAGTTGATACCCAAGTGATAAATATTCATTTTCGTACTCTTTAGGAACACTTCCTACACTTCCAAACAGACTTTTTAAAGTATTTCCATAAGGATAATCTCTTTTAAAATACATTTCATTTGTTACTCCAAAAATTTTTTCTTCTAACACACGCGCATATTCTTCTTCTAATACATCCATTTTAATAATCTTTGCATCATAATAATATCCTTTATTCATCAAACTATATACATAAGCTGCTACTTTATCTAAAGAAGAAAAAGTATCCAATAAAGAATCTGTAATACGATCTAATTTAAGTAAATATAAATCATTACTATTTAACTTTCTTTCTTCATATTTTTGATATTCTTCTTCTGTAATTAAAGCTTTAGCTTCTGTTGGATTTTTTGTAAGCCAAAACTTTTTTAATTCTAAAACACTTGCTTCAGTTTTAAAAGACAATAACTCTGCTAAAGTATACGCTATTTCCAGTTCTTTTTCTGTTGTAACATTATTAAGTTTTCGATATACAATTGTTTTAACTCCTACATTATCTACTAAAACATTCCCATGAATATCCAAAATTCTTCCTCTAGGAGTAGATAAAGATTTTACATAAACGCTAGTTTTTTCATCATATACCTGCTGATAATAAGCATGCTTTACAACCATTAAATAGTAAATCGTTCCAACAGTAATTCCTAAAAATAAAAATGAGAACAATAAATATACTTTTTTCATACAAAAACACCTATTCTTAGTATTCAAAAAAACTTCTTTTTCATACAATATATTAGGTGGTATTATGTATAATATTATAGAAAGGTATATGAATAAATTAACCAAAGAAGATATTAATAATTTTGCTTTAAAAAACAATATTTTTTTAAACGAAGAAGAACTTGACTTTACTTATATTTTTGTGAAAAAAAATTGGCAAACTGTAATTGCCAATCCAAGTAGTCTAAACCTTGATCGCTATCAAGACAAATTTTCTGAAGAAAATTTAATAAAAATCAAAAAACTATTCAAGGAATATTCTGTTCGTTATAAAAATTATTTATAATATTCTTTAATATCTTGTATTAAATTGGGGTTTTGTATCCCTTTTTTTAAACTTTCTATCTCAAATTTATAAGGTGGAAAAGCTCGATCAATATAAGGTGTTTCTAATATTTTAGGAACATTTTTTAATTTTTCATGGGTGAGAACTTGATATAACGCTAGAAATCCTATCGTGCCTAAACCAATATTTTCATGTCGGTCTTTATGAGTTCCTCGCTCATTTTTACTATCATTTAAATGGATGCAACGTACATTTGATAATCCGATAATCTGCTCTACAGATGCAAGTAAAGAATCAAACTCTGCAATATCATACCCCGCATCATTCATGTGACATGTATCTAAACAAATCCCAATATTATTCGAGTGTACTCCATCTAAAATAGTACGTACCTCTTCTAAAGTACATCCACACTCTGTTCCTTTACCAGCCATCGTCTCTAATAAAATCATTGGACTATCTTCTTCTATAATTAGATTTAAAGCATCACTAATATTTTTTAATGCTTCATTTCGTAGAATTCCAACAGCACTTCCTGGATGTACAACAATGTATTGTACTCCTAAAGTTTTACACCTAGAAAGTTCCTGTTTTAAAAAATTGATGCTAAATTGCCATTTTTCTTTATCTTTATTATTTGCTAAATTCACAATATAAGGAGCATGACAAATTACATTTTTATTATCAATTCCATTTTCTTTCATTAAAATATGAGCTTTATTTATTAAATCCTCATCTAAAGACTTTCTTACCGTATTTTGCGGAGCCCCTGTATAAAACATAAAAGCGTTTGCACCATATTCTATTGCTTGTTTAACACTTCCTAAAAGTTGCTCATTTGTAAAATTAACATGACACCCTAAAATCATCATAAATCACCGAAAATATTATCTCATAAAAAAGAAAAAAAAAGAAGTCATTTTGACTTCTAAGCTCCTGGCGTTGTCGTTGCACCAGCTTTAAAATATGTTATATTGTTATTATTAAGCGCAGCTTCATTATCTGCTCCACAAAAAACATTTACATCATCCCCAGATACACCATTTTTTCCAGTCGCTCCTGATTCTCCTGCAACTACATAACTACCATTAGTAATCCAGAAGGAATACTTAACAATACCATCTGCATTTTTCTGTACAAGAGCACTTCCTTTATATTTATTATCGCTTCCTTTACTAAAATAGTCCTTCTTATATAAATATTCTAATGAAAAGCAAGCATCTCCCGATCCAACTTCACCATTCAAAATCGCCAATTGATATGCATTTTTAGCTGCATTCACAAGTTCATTTCCTTCAATTGCAAGTGCATTTTTACGTGCCTCTGTCATTAATCCACCAACACTTGAAGAAGCAATAACAATAATAACTGCCAAAATAACAATAACCGCCAATAATTCGACTAATGTAAAACCTTTTTTATTTTTTAATATATCCATGAATGACTACCATCCTTCTCTATCTTTAAATAAATTATACAACACGAAGTGTTGGGAGTCAATTCTATCTTTACTTCAAAGTGTCTAGTATTCCACTAATTAAATCGATATTATCAATCGCATCACTAATCTTATCTGTCATTTTTAGGCGATACTTTTCTTTCATAGCAAGAACAAAATTTTTATAGTTTTCTCCATTTCTATTCAATGCTTTAAACCAATACGAATTTTCTTTTAAAAATTGGTTCATTTTTTTATCTTCTATTAATTTTTGCTGTACAAGTATTTCCATTTAATCCTCAAATATTTTATTAATTGGTCTGGGATTAACTACTTCTGTAGTTGTAGCAGCTGTACTTCCTTTACTTGTTAATTCTTGAACAATCCCTAAAGCTTTTTGGGCTGTATTTATATGTTCTTGCACCTGTGATAAATCAATATTTTTTATTTTATCGGTAATACTTTTAAAATTGTAATCTCCTCCTGTAGTACTTTGTTTTGTAAAATAAGGTTGCCATGCTGATTCTTCTTCACCATATATATCGTAAATTTCATAAAATTTTTGCCAATTTGCTTCCCCGTTTTTTACAAACCGAACAAGTTCGGGATGCTTTCTTGCAAACAACTTAAAATCTTCCTTTGTAGCCATAAAAAATCACCTACTACAATGTATGCATGTAAGTGATTTTTATCTCCTTAAATTTTAAAGTCATCTAAAAAGTCTTCCATTGTAAACTCTTTCATTTTCGGTTCCTTATTTTCTGCTTCTTCTTTGCTTTCTATATTTTTCTTTTCTTTCGTTAAGAAACTTATAAAGATTGCTTTCTTTGCTATTGCATCTATTTTGTATTTAGAAATTATAGAACCTGTACTTTGAAGATCCATAATTGCAATATCGCTGTTTTTTACTTCTCTAATTTCACTGTCAGACTTGATTAAAACAATGTCTCTAGCATCTAGAAGTAATGCTTTTATAATTTGATAATTAACAGATTTTACTTTTTTCATTAAAGCATTTCCACGTTTTGCTCGTCCTGTCATTTCTAAATCTGAAGTCTTAACACGTTTGGCTGTTTTATTATTCGTAAAAATGTCTAGGTAATCACTTGTCTCATAAGATATACCCGAAACAACTTCATCGTCTTTTAAATTCATTCCTTTAACTCCTGCTGCTTTTACACCCGTTAAAGGTATTTCTGATGTATCAAATTGAACATAATAGCCATTACTACTTACAAGAATAGAAGTCTTCTTTGCCTCTACGACACTTACGACACAATCCTCTTCTTTTAGTTTCATAGCAAGCATTGGTTTAGAATATCTTGTTACCTCATAATCGGCCATACAGCTTCTTTTTACCATTCCATTTTTAGAAATTGTTAAAATTTCTTTCGTTTTATCAAATACTTGGGATGTAACCACTTGTTCATCCGTTGACATAAGAACTATATTGTTGATGTGTTTTCCAAGCTCTTTCCATTTTGCTTCAGGTATTTTATGCACTGGAATGTATAAGTAATTTCCTAAATTTGTAAACACTAAAATCGTATCCAAAGTCGTAACTTCATAAAGCCCTGTAATAAAATCTCCAGGTTTCAGTGTTGTTTCATCCTCCCCACGTGATGCAAAAGATTTGCTACTCACACGTTTGATATAGCCTTCATTGGTAACAACGACTACCACATTTTCTTTTGGAATCATATCTAACATATCGAGTTTAATCTCGGTGACTTCGTCTTTAATTTCTGTTCTTCTTGGATTGCTATACTCTTTTTTAATCGCTTTAAGTTCCGTTTTCATAACATATTTTAAAGCTTCTTCATTACTTAGAATTTGCTCCCAAATATGAATGTTTTTAGCGAGTTTTTCCATCTCTTCTTGTAAAGCTACAATATCTGTATTCGTTAAACGATATAGTTGTAATTCCACAATCGCTTTCGCTTGTTCAAAAGTAAAATCATACTCCGTCGACAAATTAGCAATCGCATCACTTTTATTCTTACTTCCTCGAATAATACGAATCACTTCATCTAAAATATCAATGGCTTTTACTAAACCTTCTAAAATATGATACTCTTTTCTAGCATGTTCCAAATCAAATTGTGTTCTTCTAGTAATCACTTCTTTTTGATGGCTAATGAATGCATCTAGTATCTCCAAAATCCCAACTAATCTAGGCCTACGATTCACAATCGCAACCATATTAAAATTGTAATTCACTTGTAAATCTGTATTTTTAAATAAATAATTTAAAACGAGTTCAGCATTTGCTTCCTTTTTTAAATCAATGACAATACGTGCCATATGTTCATGGTCAGATTCATCAATAATTTCATTAATTCCTTCAATTTTTTTATCCAATTTAATTTCCGTAATTTTCTTAATTAATTGTTCTTTTATGACTTCATAAGGAATGGAATGCACAATAATTTGTTGTTTACTACCTGTACGCACAATCTCAGTCTTCGCTTTTAAAACAACTTTTCCTTTTCCTTTGGTATACGCATCAATCAGTCCATTCTTTCCTTCAATCACTCCACCTGTCGGAAAATCAGGCCCAGGCAAAATCTCCATAATGGTTTCCAAACGGCAATTGGGAGAATCAATTCTTTTAATTGTTGCATCAATCACTTCTCCTAAATTATGGGTTGGAATATTGGTCGCATACCCAGCACTAATTCCCGTAGAACCATTTACAAGTAAATTAGGGAATGTTGCAGGAAGAACAGTCGGTTCTTTTTCCTCATCTGAAAAGTTCCATGCCATTTCGACAGTATTCTTAGAAATAGTAGAAAGCATGGTTTCAGCAAGACGAGTAAGACGTGTTTCTGTATAACGCATAGCAGCAGGTCCATCCCCATCAATCGAGCCATTGTTTCCATGAATGTCAATCAAAGTCTCACGCATTTTCCATTCTTGACTCATACGAATAAGTGCTTCATAAATAGAAGAATCGCCATGAGGATGGAATTTTCCCATAATATCCCCAACAGCTCTTGCACTTTTACGATGCGGTTTATCATGTTTAAATCCAGAAACAAACATCGAATATAAAATTCTTCTTTGTACTGGTTTTAAGCCATCTCGAACATCTGGTAAGGCACGCTCTTGAATAATCTCTTTGGAGTATCTTCCAAAACCAGTCTCCATAATTTCTTCTAAACTATAATCATAGATTTTCTCTATTATTTCTTTTACTTCCTTTTTCTTTGGCATGCGCTCATCACCTTTCACTTACATTATAAACTAAAAAGTTCTCTTTTAACAAATAAGTCAAAAAAATTCCAACTGCATCTTCATCATAAAATGCTTTTTTCTTGACCAATTCTAAAATTTCATTCACCGACATCCAATAACGAAGTTCCTCTGTTTCTACTTTTATTTCCTGAAAATCTGTTACTAAAAAGTAATAATAAGTACAATGAATGCGTCCGATAAAATCTTCCATCAATAATTTTAAATTTTTAGGAACAATGCCATTCCATTTACAAATATTAGTAGCGATTTCTAAAGCATCTTTTAATGTTTCTTCTTGCGTTTTATTTCCATTTTCTTGGACATCCTGATATAAAATATCTTCTAGTAAAAAGTATCCAAAATCATTTTCCCATGTTTCTTGTAATATTAAAAAGTCATCTTTATTTTTATTGTGAATTATAACTCTAACTATCGGTCTCATCACAACCAAAGAATGTTTTCGAACATTACTATAAACAATCCTATGATATTTATCTTGATACAAAACGTTTTCAAGATTCTTTGGCATATTTTCACTTCCTATTTTCTTTTTTCTATTAAATTGTCACTCTTCATATCTAATTTTTCAATGCCAATAATGTTTTTATCTTTGACTAATATTTCAAATTCCTTTCTTGCTGTCTGATTTAATTTTTCTAACCTTTGTTTTTGAGAAATATTATTATCAATCATATTTGCATTTAATACCTCAAGATTACTTAAAACAACTAAATGAAGAATATCTGCATAATCTCTTATATTTCCATTTAAATCAGGGTTTTTATCTCTCCATTCTTTAGCAGTCATTCCAAATAAAGCCACATTTATAATATCCGCTTCATTTGCATAAACATATTGTTTTTGTTTATCAGTTAATTTAGGGACAATATTTGCTTTTATGCTATCAGTATGAATTCTATAGTTAGTTTTAGATAAACTTCTTCTAACAGACCATTCTATTTTTTCTTGATAGCTTTCTTTATACTTCAACCTTTCAAATTCTTGTATCAGATATAATTTAAATGCTGTATCAATCCAAGAGGCAAATTCTAATGCTATATCTGGATGGGCAAAAGTACCTCCATCATATTTTCCTCTTTTGCTGATAAAGCCTTTAGCATTTGTCATACTTATCTAGAGGGACTCATAGTAAATGATTGGGTCATTGAATCATTTTTAAACTCGCGAGATTCCGCTAGTTTAAAATTTTCATTAAATAATTCTTCCCAAAGACAATAAAAATCAAATGAACTTTTGTTACTCATCCATTTTATAATAACATCTCCTGGATTATTTGGATTTTTATATCTTGCTAAATCAGTTAGCGAAATATAATCTTCGTTCTCTATTCTCATTACTCTAATTTCATTTTCATGAACATTCATAGTTGTTGTAATTTTATTATTCATAACTTAATTCCTTTCTTTTTCAACCAAAACTTAACTTTTTTCTATTTTCTTTTGTTCATTTACATATTGATAATCTAGTGCGTTCTCATTTGTAATTACGGATTCGCCTAATTCTTGTTCTAAATGGTTGCGTGTATTCTTAGCAATATTTCCACCACGCCTTGCAATTTCTTTATTTTGTTTTAAACCAATTGGCTTATGCTTTTTAGCAAGCTCTCGAGTTGCAATTTCACCTAAATCTGTAAGGGCTACTTCCACATCTGTCATATTATCTCTTAAAGATTCTTTTCGTATACCTTTAAAACTTTTATATTCATTTGCTTTCATACCAGACCAAGTTTTATAAATCTCATTGGTTAGAATTCCGTATTCATAATTTTCTGTGATGCCATTTTCTTTCCATACATCTGTTAGTTTATGACGAGAAAGAATACCTTTCAAACGTGTTTCTATCCAAGCATCATCATTCCCTCGATTTCGATAATAAAGAACTGCACGATTAATAGCGATTTCTGGATCATAAACTTCGTTAATCCGTTCATTCCCTAGACTTGCTAACCACAATTTAAACGGTTCTGCTTTTGGGCTTGGAACAGATTCAATGAGTCTTAAAATTCCTTTAGTATCCAAAGTGTCAGTTTCTCTCAATTTTCCATCTTGTGCTTTTAATTTCAACCGTACGATATTATCGTACAAATGACTTCCTTCCTCTACCAATTTCCTTTTTAGATCCGTCCAATACCTTTTAGGAATATTGCTCTCAGTTAATGCTCCAATAACATCCACAACACTAAAATAATATTCCTCCTTTTCATTATCCCAAATACTTCTTATTTCACTATTTTCAAACAAATTTGTAATTGTTTCTAATTTATTATTCATTTTTTCCCTTTCTTTTTTCAACCAAAACTTTCTTTTATTCTAACTACAAAAACCTTTATTTTCTAAAATCATCTTCCAAAGTAAAATCGACATTTTCATTAATCCATTCCTTACGCGGTTCTACTTGATCCCCCATTAAAAGATGAATTCTTTTTTCTGCCAAAGCCGCATCTGTTAAATTCACTCGCAAAAGTCTTCTGTTCGCTGGATCCATCGTAGTTTCGTATAACTCGTCTGCATCCATCTCCCCAAGTCCTTTAAAACGCTGTACTTTATAATTTCCTTTCAGTGTTTTTTTTCGTTCTTCTAACTCTTCATCGTCAGCTATATATTCCTTTCCTTTATTTCCAACTTCTATCGAATAAAGAGGAGGAGTTGCAATATAAAGCATTCCCGCTTCAATTAAAGGTCGCATAAAACGGTAGAAGAATGTAATCAAAAGAATTTGAATGTGAGAACCATCTACATCAGCATCGGTCATAATAATTACTTTTCCGTAGTTAGATTCCTCTGGGTCAAAATTAGGTCCAAGTCCTGCTCCGATGGCATACTCGATTTGTTTTAGCTCTGCATTGGCTTCAATATCATGTGTACTTGCTTTTTCACAATTCAAAACCTTACCACGTAAAGGTAGTATCGCTTGGGTTTCCCGATTACGAAAAGACTTTGCAGAACCTCCTGCACTATCTCCTTCGACTAAAAAAAGTTCATTCTTTTTATAATCTCTACCTGTTGCTTTCGCAAGTTTTTCACTTAAAACTCGTTCTTTCGAGTTTTTACCCGTTCCTTTACGAACCGCTTCTCTTGCTTTTCTTGCAGCTTCACGAGCACTCTTACTTTTTAGTGCTTTATCTAAAATAGATAAGGCCACTTCTTTATTTTCTTCTAAAAAGAACTTCAGATTTTCATAAGTAATGGACTCCGTTACGCTTTTTGCTTCTGGTGTACCCAATTTCCCTTTCGTTTGTCCTTCAAATTGCAATAACTTTTCAGGAATTTTTAAACTGATTACAGCACTCAAGCCTTCTCTAACATCACTACCTTCTAAATTTCCGTCTTTTCCTTTAATTAAATTATTAGCTTTTGCATAATCATTGAATGCTTTTGTAATTCCCGTTTTAAAACCTACTTCATGAGAACCCCCATCTCCAGTTTTTACGTTATTAACAAAACTCAAAATATTTTCGTTGTAAGACTCGCTATACTGTAATGCGATAGAAACTTCAATTTCGCTTTTCACTCCATTAAAAGAGATAACCTTGTGTAGTGTTTTCTTTCCCTCATTAATGTACTCGACAAAACTAACAAGCCCATTTTCATAATGAAATTCGCAAGACTTGTTGTCTGCAACATCCTCAATTATTACTTTTAAATTAGGAAGTAAAAAAGCACTCTCTTGCATTCTTTCCACAATGGTTGTATAAGAAAAACTTGCATTTTTAAACATTTCATAATCCGGTAAGAAAGTAACTATTGTACCTGTCTTCTTCGTTTCTCCAATTGTTTTCAATGGACTTTCTACACGCCCTCCATCGCAAAAGCGTATATTACTAATTTTTCCGTCGGTATAAATCGTAACATCCATTCTTTTAGATAAAGCATTCACAACACTTGCACCAACGCCATGTAGTCCTCCACTAACTTTATAGCCATCACTTTCAAACTTCCCACCAGCATGCAAAACTGTATAAATAACCTCAGGAGTAGATTTGCCACTTTCATGCATTCCTATAGGCACTCCTCGTCCATTATCTGAAACCGTAATACTTTCATCAGAATTTAAAGTAATCTTAATCGTATCTCCATATCCGTTAATGACTTCATCAATGGCATTATCTACAATCTCCCATATCAGATGGTGCAAACCTCTTTTATCTGTAGAACCAATATACATACCAGGACGTTTCCGAACCGCTTCTAATCCTTCCAATATCTTGATCGACGATGCATCATATTTTGTCATGTATTATCACCTTAACCAAGTATAACATAAAAAAAAGAGGTGCGCAAAAAGTTGATGTCAATTGACACTTTTAGTCCTCTAATTTTTTATTTTCTAGCGAACGCATCCTTCTCTTTATTTCACCATCTTCTTGAATAACCAAAGATTCCTTATATTGATTTAATAGACCTTCTCGTAATTTAGCTTGCCATTCACTTAATTCTATTCTATTATTTTTATTTTCTAACAAAAATTGTTTGGTTTCTTTTAACTCTTTTTTCCGTTCTTTTATTTTTTCTTTTAAGAAATGAATAGAGTTACTTTTATTCAAAAGTAATAAAAATACTCCCTCTACTCCTAAAATACTTGCTGAGAATAACACACCCCATAAAATCTGTAAATCTTCATTTGGTTCATAATCAAACACTTCTTTATTTTGGTAGGTCTGTCGAATTATATATTTATTCTCGCTATAATTTTCTTTTGGATTTTCTGAGCTATACACTATCGTTGTTTCCAGTGTTAATTTATCTTTTATTTCTTCATTTAAATAATCTCGAACATCTTCATAAAAAACACTTGTATCCGTTAGTGTATAGGTATAAACATTTCTTGTATACTCACTCCTAAAATAACCAGGATCTTCCCATGGAGAATATTCAACAATACTAAGTTTAGGAAGATTCTCATCTTCTTCTAACCATTCCTCTACGGGTTCTTCTTGTTCACTTTCCGATAAACTAGAATCATAAGAGTTAGAAAGCGTTTGAACCACTTTTGTTTTTCCTAAATCCTCCGCCTTACGTATACTAGCTAACATTCCTATTCCTGCCATTCCTAAACTTAAATAGGTAAATGTTTTTTTAAGCATTCTTTTTAAATTTATTTTCTTGATGGATTTCTTTATCTCTTTTATTTTTAAAATCATTTCATTTTCTTTTTCTTGCATTTCTACTATCTTACTTTCCGTTTCTTCATAAACCTCTAACTCTTTACAAAAAGAAGATTTCATCTTGCCAAATAATTCACTAGATAGTAGTAACAATAAATCTTTATCTAAATAATTCTCATCTTCTAATCCATTCTGATCAATTTCTTGTACTTTTTTACTTATTTCAAGAGAATTTTTTTCTGCTATCTCTTTTTTAATGAATCCTGAAATGTAGGAAACATCACTTTCACCTACTTTGGCATAATCTAAAAGGAAAGTAGAACCTAAAAGACAACTTTCTAATTTTATACATTGATATAACAGCGAATAAAGATTTTCTACCAAACTCTCTTCTTCTGCTATTGTAGAAATTCTCTTTTTCACTTCATTTAAAATTTCATAAACTTCTTTTCCAACACTTAAAATCTCTTCTTTGGAAATACTTTCAACTCTAGTTTTTAATTCCTCATATCTACAATACAATTTAAAATAAAAATTATATTCTTCCAAAATAGATGCATTAATTGAATCTAATTTTCTTATAGCATTATCATAAATTTGTGTTAAAAGTTCCATCTTTCCAAAATTAACAGAATGTTTTTTAATTTCCATCCGAGTATTGTTCGTGACTTCTTTTAACATTATTGTAAAATTTTCTGTATTCACTCCTATAGAAGACAACTGTAGAATATTATCGTCTATTTCCTTTACCTTAGCATTATATACAATAGATAAATTATTACCCATACACATCCACTTTCTTTCTCAGAGGTATTATAACCCCCCCCCCAGACTTTTGTCAAAAAAAGAACTATTTCTAGTTCTTAAGTTTAATGAATAGAAGTAGCATATGCAACACTCGCAACGGCAGCTTCAAAAGTTTGACCATTTATAGCCGTTGTTGCTTTCTCATCAATCCATATACGCAAATCATAAGTAACAGACTCTCCAGCATTTCCATTATCATCTTTTCCTTTTAATTTCCCTGTTCCTATAATATAGGAAGTTAAAAGCTCTTTTGGATAAGCAAAATGCGATAATTCAACATTTTGTTCTAAGCTGTCCAAATTATGAGCGACCATTGTTGCTCCATTTTCTTCTAAAAGTGCCACTTTAATTAAATCATCTGCTATTTTTGTACCTAAATCTGGTTTTAAAGTATTTAAATAAATCGTATACTCAGCATCTGTTGTACAAGTATTTGTAATAGTGAATCGATAAGGTATAGTTTCTGCTCCCTTCTCATCTTCCATAGGATAAGTATTATCTAAATTAATTGATTTTTTATCTTCAGTAAAAGAAAGTTCAAAGCAACCAGTAGCAATTTTATTCACTGTTTCTTGATAATCCGTTGTTTTCCATAGGGCATAGCTACTTCCCATAAAAAGCGTAATCACCATTAAAATTGCTATTATAGCAAGTGGAATACGATATTTAAGTCTCATATTACCCATATCATCACCCTATTTCCTACTTTCTACTCTATATTATAAAATAAAATTAAGTATTTGAAAAGTACTTAATTTTATTTTTAAATTCTTTTAACAAAAATCTTAAAAATTAAAACAAATTAATTCATCAAAAATTCTATAGCCTCTTTTAATGTACCCACAGCTATCAATTCTAATTGCAAATGATTTTCTTCTTTCACTTTTAAAGCTTCTTCATAGTTTTCTTTTGGGCATAAAAAGAGATCTGCTTTCTTTTTCTCTGCTCCAAGTAATTTATACTTAATTCCTCCGATTTCTCCTACTTCTCCATCAACTGAAATCGTACCCGTTCCAACAATTTTTCTGCCCTTTGTAATATCCTCTTCTACCAAAGCATTATATATTGCAAGAGCAGTCATAAGCCCACCACTGGATCCTGATTCACTTGCTTTTGTTGCAATCTCTACTTTTGGATTTACTTCATATTCATAATGATTAAGTATAGAAATACCAACTTTTAAAACCCCTTCTATTTCATAAATAGTTGCATGGCACTTCTTTTCTTTATCATCACGCAGAACTAAAAATTCAATTTCAGTATCTTTTTTCAAAGAATTAATATATGTTTGTAACTCTTCCAAAGTAGAAAAAGTCTCTCCATTTATACTTAAAATAATATCTCCAACTTCTAAATCTGTTTTAGCATCCTTTGTAATATAAGTAATCACATGATGCGTTTTATCAATTTTCACCTCTTTATCTGCCACTTTATACGCACTAATAATAGCATTATCAAGTCCTTCTTCCAAATACAAACGATCTCTTACAATCGTATCCTCTACACTTTCATTTTCCATTGTAATAGAAGAGGAAGCTTCTAAATCCCAGTTTGGAAGTACAAAAGATAAAAGAACAAAAGGAATATTTCCTTTCATCATAGAAACGTAAGCCATAGAAAGCGATCCACTTGAAGGATTTTTATTTTCCATTAAAATACGTTCATTTACATCTATTGTTCCTCCTGGTTTATAAACAACAAACGGCAACTCATAAAAGAAAAAGAAAAACAAGAAAAAAATAGTAAGTAAAAATTTATAGTTTTCTTTAATGTATTTTTTTATTTTTTCATATAGTTTAATAAACATAAAATAATCACCACCATAATTATAGCAAACGAAAGGAAGAAATATGAAAAAGTTTTTTAAAAATGATATATATATTGTCTTAAGTTTACTATTTATTTTTCTTCTTTTTATCAAAAATGATATATTTAAAAAATGCATTTTAAATGGTAGTGTTTTATTTTTTAAAAACGTATTTCCCTCTTTATTTCCTATGTTTATCCTAAATGACATTTTAAATAACTACAACTTCTTTTTCTTATTAGATAAATATAGTGGAAAAATAGGCAAAAAACTGTTTCATACTTCTAAATCTGCCAACTACGCTTTTATACTTTCTATACTTTCAGGAACTCCTACCAATGGATATATTGTTACAAATCTAGTAAAAGAAAAAAAATTAACTAGAAAAGATGCAGGTATAATCCTTTCCTATGCCTTCTTTTTAAATCCTTTATTTTTATATAACATGTTAAATACAATTTTTAATAACAAACAAATTACCCTAAAATTAATGCTTATTAATTATAGTATGAATTTTTTAATTGCTTTTTTTCTCCGTAGATATAATTACCAAGATACTCCAGATATACATTTAAAAAAACCAGATGATTTTACAAAAGTACTTGCAAAAAGTATCATGAATTCTTTTAATACTTTAACTATGATTTTAGGAACCATTTTATTCTATTTTATCCTTTGTGAAGGAATCAATATTTTTATAAATCATGCCTACTTAAATACCTTAATAAATGGCCTATTAGAAGCAACAGGAGGACTTTCCAAACTTATTACTTTAAATATAAATCTAAAAGCAAAAGAATTTCTAGCTCTTCTTTTTATTTCATTTGGAGGATTTAGTATTCATACCCAAATAAAAAACATCATTAACGATGTTTCTATTCCCTATAAATATCTCTTTTTTTCTCGTCTTGTACATATTCTTTTATCAGCATGTTGCCTTAGTATAACTAGCATCATATGAAAAAGGATTGTCCGACAAATCTTTTTTTTCACCTATATAATAAAACTCTAAATCATCTAAAAAGTTCTTCTTTTCCTTATTTACTTCCATAGGAATCGTAATACGAATAGAAAAAAAATCTCCAGAACTATTAATCAATTGATAGCTGGTACAATTAAAATTAAAGGAAGAAGAAGCATTTTCTTTTTTAACAACCCATTTTTCTGTATCTAGATTTCTTGTATAGGAAATGGTTTGTTCTTCCCCTGAAGATTCAAATTTCAAAGTAGAAGTATCTCCATTTTTAAATTTAAACTCTATTTCTGAATTTTTAATTGTTGCTCCAACTAATTGGTAATCTAAAAAATCTTGTTGAACAGTTTTAATAATCAGAGCTCGATTCTGCTGATTTTTCCGATTAAAATCATTATTACTATTGGTATACCTTACATCTGCTAGCAAACGAAACAAAAACACAATAACAACAGAAATCAAAGCAATACTAATAATTAATTCAATAAGTGTAATTCCCTTTTTATTTTTTAGAATCATGTCCAATCCCCCAAACTAAGTGTTGTGTAATAAAATTGGCATCCCTCTCCATTACAATTTGTACCATCTTTATTTTCAGAAAATTCTACAATAATTCGATACCCATTCCCTTGTCCACCTATTGTTTTTACATACTCAACAGCAGGAGCATTGATTTGCCTAAATATAGTACAAGCTCCATTTGTATATTCTGTACAATCTTGTAGTGCACTTAAATTTGACTTTGCCAAATACAAGTTACTTATATTTAAATCAAAAAGTATACTTTCACAAAGGTTTTTGTTTTCTCCATCAATAAAAGCTCCCGTATTACAGTCAATTTTTTGTAAATAAGCATCATCCTCATTTTTAGCAAATGATTGGATTAAATTATCAAATCGAAAATTTTTTAAAAATTTAGTAACATAATAGGTACGATATAAATAAACAGAATCATTGTATTTAAGCCGATTTTTTTCTTTAATAAGCATAGAACTATAAGTGGAGTAAACCATTAAAAGAGAAATAGTTAACACAGCCACTACAACAATAGTTTCAACAAATACAAAACCTCTTTTACTCTTCATTTTGGGCTTCCTCCCTATGATTAACATTATAGTAAAATCACGCATTTTTGTAAAGTTGCATTTTAAAAGAAAAAAGATTAGATAAGTTCTAACCTATTAAAAATCTTGGACGCACTCCAAATCCATTTTCATAATGTGCTCCTGCTATTCCAGCAAATCCTCTTGTCGCATAACTAATAGAAGCAAATCCAGTAGAGGAGTA
>CAQBKK010000010.1 GCA_948760655.1 uncultured Bacilli bacterium
AAATAGTACCTCGAGAAGCGTAAAGTGTTTTCTTCTCAGTGTTTCGATTATCTGCAAATGCTCGCAAATCAATACCATCGACATCATCTGAAGTGGCAACATATAAAAGTTTAGCACCAATAATCGAAAATAAAAGAAAAAGAGCTAGCATAGTTAGTTTTATATTATAATGAATGCCATTCTTTTTCTTCATTTTTTTGACTCCTTTTATTGTTCATTTATGATTTTTATATTATCATTATTATAAGTCAACCCATTATTTTTTGCAACTTCTTGAATCTTATCCAATGAGGCAAGTTCATTAATTTGCATACTCAAACTCTCATTCAAATTCGTTTGTTTTGTAATCTTACTTTTTAATTGTTCCACTTCAATATTAGATTCAGATAACAACGCTTTTGTAAATACATTAGAAATCGGAACAGCAATAATAAGTAAAAAAAGCAAAATATAAAGTGGTTTTTCTACTCGAACAATTTTTATTTTTTTTCCTTTATTATTATTTTTTGTCATTCAATTACACCCTTTCTATCACACGAAGTTTCGCACTTTTACTTCGACGATTAGCAAGTAGTTCTTCAGAACTTGCTTCTATTGGCTTTTTATTTATAATTTTAATCAAAGGCTTATACGCATCTGGTATTTCTGGTAGTCCTTTTACCAGGGCATTTATCTCACTATATTTTTTAAAAATCTGTTTTACAATTCGATCTTCTAAAGAATGAAAGGTAATTACACAAATTCTTCCACCCTTTTTAAGTAATTGTATAGCATCAGGTAAAACCCTCTCTAAAACTTGAAGTTCATTATTTACTTCTATTCGTATGGCTTGAAATATTCTTCTCTCTGGATGCTTCAAATGAAAATATTTTTCTCCAACGGCATTTTCAATAATAAATACCAATTCTTTTGTAGTTTCTATTTTCTTTTCTTTGCGAGCTTTCAATATTGCATCCACAATAAATTTACTTCTTGCTTCTTCTCCATAAGTATAAAACAAAGATAATAAATCTTCTCTTTCATATTCATTCACTACTTCATAAGCACTCAAACTTTGGGTTTTATCCATCCGCATATCAAGCCTTGCATCATTCATAAAAGAAAATCCTCGTTCCTTTTCATCAATCTGCGGACTAGAAACTCCTAAATCAAAAAGAATTCCATCAACCTCTATACAATGTTCTTTTTCTAAACATTCTTTCATATGTACAAAATCACTAGGAAAGATTTTATAAGCAGTGCCTATTTTTTTTAACTCTTCATTAGCATATTCAATTGCTTCCCTATCACGATCAAAAGCAAACAAATACCCACTTTTTAGTTTTTCTAAAATTTTTTTACTATGACCAGCATAACCAAGTGTTGCATCTACATAAACGCCATTTTCTTTTACATTTAAGTAATCCATCACTTCTTTTAACATAACACTATAATGTTTCATTAAAAATTCACATCCATAAATAAATTTTCTGCTAAATCAGATAACTGATCATTGTTTTCCAACATAAAGGCATCCCACGCACTTTTATCCCATATTTCAATACGATCGTTAGCGCCGATTATAACACATTCTCGTATTAAACCGGCATAACTAACAAGTGGGGAGGTAAGGCAAGTTCGTCCCTGCGAATCGAACTCACATTCAGCAGCACCAGAAAAGAAGAATCGATTAACTGTTCGGGCATCTTTTTTTGTAAAAGGTAGAGTTTTTAATTGGTTTTCTAGTTTTTCCCATTCCGCAAGAGAATAAACATACAAACACTTTTCAAATCCTCGTGTTATGATAAAATTTTCTCCAAGTAGATTTCTAAACTTAGAAGGTAACACAAGTCTTCCTTTATCATCGACATTATGATGATATTCACCCATAAACAATTTAGATCCCCCACTTTCTACCACAATGTACCACTGTCTACCATTATCTTACACGAAATAAAAAAAAAAGTAAATAGTTTTCCAAAGAAATCGTAAAATGAATTACAATTCTTTTCATTCTATTTACCTTTCTGTAACATTTTGCTTCGAATTCCTAAAAATTTAAAAACAAAACAAGAAAAAAAGAGCTTATGCTCTACTTGAATATTTGCCATCTTTTGTCGAAACAATAATGTTTTCTCCATTCTCAATAAACAAAGGAACTTTCACTTTTAATCCTGTTTCCAAAATAGCATCTTTCATAGCATTATTGGCAGTATTACCTTTCACTGCTGGTTCTGTTTCTGTAACAGTAAACTCAATCTTTTCTGGTAAAGTAATACCAATAATTTCTCCTTCATAAAAATCAATCAAAATTTCTAAGCTTTCTTTCAAAAACTTCGTATCATCCCCTAAAACACTAGAAGCAATCTCAATTTGCTCATACGTATTGGTATCCATGAATACATAATTATCACCATTCGCATATAAATATTGCATTGGACTCTTTGTAACATGTGCACGATCAACTTTTGTCCCTGAATTAAAAGAAACTTCAGTAATTGAACCCGTTTTAAGATTTTTTAATTTCATTTTTACAAACGCGGCACCCTTACCAGGTTTAACATGTGAAAACTCTTGTACAACACAAGGAAAACCTTCCACCATAATGGTCATACCATTTTTAATATCATTTACGCTTACGTTCATCCGTAATTCCTCCTTAATTCACTATTTGCCTAACTTAGTTTCTTTAAAAATTGTTGTTTTTTTACATTTAGGACAATATTTATGTTCTTCCATTTTATCAGGTGTATTTTTTTTATTTTTGATACTAGGACGTCTAGAGTATCCACATTCTGTACACTTAAGACCAAAAAACACACGATTTAGATTTTTTGCCATGTAAGATACCTCCCTTTCTTTAAAACTATATGTATTATATAGTAAAACTTCTACTTTTGCAAACTTTATCTTTCAAAACAATTATCTAGTTTAGAAAAATAATGATATAATACATAATGGAGGAATTAATATGATAGTAACACCAATAAAAATACAAGGAAAAAAAACAAAAATAATTCCCAATATAGTAAAATTGTTAAATATAAATGAAGATACGATTTGGGTTGAACCTTTTATAATCCTAAAAAAGTAACCACTCACTATAAACCTTTAGTTCACTCTTTTCTATATTTGTAAAGGATTTTTATCGATTTCTAAATTCACTTTGTTATTTAAAGTAAAAAGTTTATCTAATTCTTTTAAGGTTTCCATAAGCAAGTTGTCAAAACGATATTTGATAATAATTTGAAAGCGATAGATATTGTTCATTTTAAAAATATTGGAAGTGGTTGGTCCTAGAATAATGGATGTTTCACTGATATTTTTCTTTAAGAAATTGGCTACTTTTTTGGCTTCTTTCATAGCTAGCTCATAGTCTCTACTGGTTACTTTTAAACTTACTAAATAGTAATATGGCGGATATTTTAGTTTTTTTCGAATGTTCATTTCGTAGTTATAAAACATAGCGTAGTTTTGTTCGCTTACACATTTTAAAATAAAATTGTCTTTGTTGTAGGTTTGGATAACGACATTCCCTAAAGTATCTTTTCTTCCTGCTCTTCCTGCTGCTTGATACAATAAATCAAACGTTCTTTCTCCACTTCTAAAGTCTGGAATGTTTAATGTTGTATCTGCGTTGATGATTCCTACGACAGAAACTTTTGGAAAATCTAGTCCTTTACTTATCATTTGGGTTCCTACTAAAATATCGTATTCGTGATTTTTAAATTGTTCGACCATTTTTTCATAACTATTTTTTTTACGAGTTGTATCGGTATCCATCCGAAGTATTCGTAAATCTTTAAATTCTTCTTTTAAGATAGTTTCTAATTTTTCAGTCCCTAAACCAAAGTAATTCAAATCACTTTTACACTTTGGACAAGCATCGGTTTTAAATATAGTATAGCCACAATAGTGACATCTTAAGTTATTCTTGGTTTTATGATACGTTAAAGTTATATCACAATTGGGACATTTGTAGGTAAATCCACAAGAACCACAAGTAATCGTTGTTGAAAATCCTCTTCGATTTAATAATAAAATGATTTGTTCGCCACGACTAACAGCACTCTCTATTTCCACTTTTAATCTTTCACTTAAAATGAAGTTCCCTTTTTTAATTTCACTTGCCATATCTACAATCGTACAAGTAGGTAAGGGAGAGGCATTCACTCTATTTTTTAGCGTTAAAAGTTCATAGAGTTTTTTTCCTGCTCTTGCCATACGTTCTAGTGTTGGTGTAGCACTTCCTAAAACGATAGGAATATGATGGTATTCCGCACGAAACTCTGCTATGTCAATGGCATGGTATCTTGGGTTATTTTCTTGCTTATAAGATTCTGAATGCTCTTCATCAATAATAATAATGCCTAAATTTTTTAACGGAGCAAAAACAGCACTTCTCGCGCCAATGACAATTGATACCTCATCTCTTACAATTTTGCGCCATTCGTCGTACCTTTCTCCATCCGATAACCCACTATGCAAAACAGCAACAGCTCTACCAAATCGTGATTTAAAATTATGGACAAATTGTGGAGTCAAACTAATTTCTGGTACCAAAACAATTGCAGTTTGTTTTTTTCTTATTACTTCATCAATGACTTGCATATAAATTTCAGTTTTTCCACTTCCTGTTACACCATGCAAGAGAAATTTTTGAAAAGTATTTAGACAAGAGATTATTCTTTCATAAGCTATTTTTTGTCCTTCGTTTAATTCTTTTTTGGAATCTTCTACAATCCCTATCTCATCTAAACGATAAATTTCTTCTTGTTCTTCTTTTACGATTCCTTTTTTTAATAAAGTACTTACACTGGAAGATGAAATTTTATTGGCCTCTGTTTTTAAGGCAGGCGTATTTCCTTCTACAAATTCTACTATTTCTTTTTGCTTAGTACTTGTACATAAACGAAGTGCCTCTTGAATAGATTTGTTCAAAACCAAAGAAACTTTAAACTTTTTATTAATATTTGTTTTATCTGATGCTTTTAAAGCTTTTGGAAGCATAGAAGCATAAGCGCTCGATAAACTACATAAACACTCTTTCTTTATAAACTCCCCTATTTCAATAAGTTCTTCATTTAGTACAATTTCTTCATCCACAACTTCTTTGATTGGTAGAATTTTTATCCCCTCTGGAGCAGACTCTTTTACACGCAAAATAAATCCTTCTAGTGGACGATTATTAAAAGTAACTTTTACACGTTTACCAATCGAAACTTGATTTTTTAGTTCCTCTGGGACTTCGTATGTATACGTTTGATCTGTTTGTTTATTTTTTAATTCAAGTAGTACATCAATATACATAAGCTTCACCTTTATTCATTATAACACAAAAAGAAAAAGAACTAAGGAGTTCTTCTAAAATAGGAACGTTCTAATCTAAATTGCTCCCATTCTTCTGGATAGTTTTCTTTACTTTTTTCTAATTCATATAAAAATTCAGTATTTCTTCCCTTTGTTGCATCCGCTAACATTTGTAGAAAATATAACATACTTCCTAATTGAAGTTGGTCTGTTGTGTGTTCTAGATAAATTTCTTTCTTTCCTCCTTGATACTCGGTTTTCCTATCCATACTTTTTATTTCAAATCCATAGTTTTCTTTGAAATAACTGCTTTTAAATATTCGCTTGGTTAATGCATCGACTAAGTAAAAATTTCTTTCTCCAAGATCAACCTCAACAAAAGGCCTTTGCTCTTCAATTTTTACTCCTCTTGTTGGTGATGTATAAAAAACGTTATAAAAAGTTGTCTCAGGAAAAATAGAACTTATGGCCGTATTCAAGTCATAAATACAATAAGTACCTACACTATTTTTGTTCATTGTTGGTCTTGCAAGATAAATGGATACAGGAATTCCTCCAGAAATCTTTAAACAAATGGTTCGATACTTTTCTTTCATCCATAAGGGGATTCCACAAACATCAGGATAAGGTTCATAAACATAATATTCTAAATTTTCTCTAATACATAAATGTTCTATATCCAAACTCTCTTTTTTGGGGTTAATCAATCCTTTATAAACTAAAGCATCCATAATAGTTGCTTGGACTGCTTTTCTATCAAGTAAAGACATAGTAGGATGGTTTTCTACCAAGTTAAAATGGGATACCCTCTATAAAAAACTTCATTTACTAAAAACGGATAATCAAATAAGTTTGTCATATACTCCTCCTTTATAGCTAGTTATTTTATCATACATTATTTATTTAGGTATTCTTTTATTCTTTTGTATTCTTCTACTAATTCTGTTTCACTTACCTTTGCATTCGCAGGAGAAGTGCTTGGAAGACAGATTACAGGTAATTCTATTTTATTTTCAAAAAACTTTATATAATATTTGTACGCAGTCTTTCCAGTTGTAAAGATAACTTTAATTTTACTCTCCCTTATAATTTTTTCTAAATCATTGGGTTTAGCATTTTTAATACTTGCATCACTAGAAGCTTTAATTTCACAAGAAGCAAGTACATCCCACAAAGCAATCTTTTTTTCTAATAGAAAACTTTTTTTATCTTCTATCTTTTCATCAAAAACACATTCTAAAACTTTCCAAAAACGATTTTTAGGATGTCCATAATAAAACCCTACTTCCCTTGATTTTACACTGGGCATACTTCCTAAAATTAAAACTTCTGATTCTTCATTATAAATAGGTGCCAATTCATGTTTCACTTTACAATTCATACACATTCACAATTTTTATTATAAACGTTTTTAGGAAAATATCTACTAGGAAGAACTATTTTTATATGCTATCATAAAATTAACCATAAGGTAATTCATAAAAAGGAGTGTTAAAAAAAATGAATGAAAAAGAAACCATGGAAATAGAAAAGAAAAACAAGAAAGGCTTTCTTATTGCAAGTATCTTGTTTGTCTCATTTGTTATTTTAGGAACCATTCTCTATCCTTTTGTTGTAACAAAACCAAAAAAAGTTTTTACAACAGCTATTGATAAAATTTCTACTTTAACAAAGAAAAATTTAGAGGAAGAATTTCCAGAAAAGTTTAAAGGAATATTCACTTTAAAAACAGATTTAACCAGTAAGGATGAAAATGTGAAGTATGTATTAGAACTTTTAAACAATATGGATTTAGGTATTACTTACCAAATCGATTATCCAAACAAAAAAATGCAAGTAAGTATGGAATCAAGTTATAATAAAAAAGATTTATTGCATTTTGATATAATTTTCCAAGAGGAAGAAACCTACTTATTTTTAAAAAACATTTATAGCAAATATCTAAAATTTACAACCATTGGTCTAGAAGATTTATTTTCTACCAAATTAAACAAAGAGGATTACGAAATAGTAAGTAAGCAATTCCAAAGTGCTTTAAAAAAATCTTTAAAAGATAGCTATTTTACAAAAGATACAGAAACCATAACAATAGACGGTAAAGATAAAAAAGTGACAAAAAATAGTTTGCTTTTAAACGAAGAAAATCTAAATAAAATTGTTGAAGTTTTAGTGAGTGAATTAAACAACGAAGAATTCATCAAAAGCTATGCCCAAATTAGCAATTTAAGTGAGACAGAAATCAAAGAAATGTTTCAAGAATTAGAAAAAAACAAAGAAATACATTTAACAAATGCTATTACAATCTCTATTTATACCGAAGGAAGGAATACTACTTTTATTGGAATCAGTATTTATGATGAGGAAAACACTTGCACACTATTAAAGAGAAATGACTCTATATATGACTATGCTTTAGAAACAAGTGAAACTAAAATAGCTGGTACTTTAGAAATTCAAAAAAAGGATACTTCTTTGGAAGTAAAAATGATTTTTGATGCTAACGATATAAGTGGAAACATAGTTTTAAATTATAACTACAAAGAAGAGACAAATATTCCAAATATTGACGCCGAAAATGTTGTGGATGCCAATTTATTAACAAAAGAAGAACAAGAAGAAATACTAAATAATTTCCAAAAAAATGAAGGTCTTGTAGAACTTTCACAAGAATTTATGAAATTATTTGCACCACATTTATATGATATGTAAAAAGACCACTCAAGGTCTTTTTCTAATTTTTGTTCTTGTTAGAGAGTTTTTACACATTTCATTCGCTAGTTGGTATTCTTCTGGAAATGCTTGTATTAAATGAGGAATTAAAATGACTATTTCTTGTAATTCATTATCACTAACGCCCGATGTATTATCTAACATAAAATCCATAAACAAATTGATTACATCTTCTTTCAAACATTCTTCTACGGTTTTTCCAGTAATTCTTTTTACCACACGTTGCAAGACTTTTTGATAACTTAGCCATACTTCTACTTTATTTAGAGAAGTTGGATCATAGCATTTACCATTTTCTCTAGGGATTAAATTTTTCCCGCCACTTGGACGATGCTCGAAATCATATTTACACCCTTGTTCTGTTAAAGAAGCACAAGAAGTTTTATAGGAAAGTAAATCAACTATAGGACGATTTATATTTCTTTCTCTTAGTAATAAGATAGAATCAATCACTTTTTTTCCATTTGGTAATATACTTATGTTTAGCGTAGATATAATAGATATATCCCCCCCTCCCGTTATTCTTTCTAATAATCCATTCGTAGATAAATCTTCAAAATCTTTAGGTAAGTAATCACAGCCACATTTTTTACAACATTTACCCCCACATTCTTTACAAATTTCTTTATTTTCGTATTTAACTTCCATACAATATCAATTTTCCTTTCTTGCATTATTACCATAACGATGATTAAACTTCTCAATTTGACTGACTCTTTTTAACTTTGGCGATTCCTCTATTTCATCAGAAACCATATCTATAAAATGCTCTTTTCCTTTGTTTTCAAATGGACGCATCATAATTATTTCATTTGAATCAAGGAGTGTGATTACTTGAAAGTAGTTGACTAATCTACCAAAAATATAACCATTAGCAGGATACTTAAATATATATGCATTTTGAAATGCATTAGGATTAAATCGTTTTTTTATTGGTAGTGTTCTTCGTACATCATGAAATATTTTTTCTAAGGGAAAATCAGAAACAAATTGTAAAGGCTCATTTTCCTCTTTATTTTGGTGTTTTTTTATATACTCTATCGCTTTTTTTTCATCATAAGATAAAATTTGACTATTTAAATAACCTCTCCCCTGTTTATAATCTTCGTAAGTTAGAATCCCCAATTTTTCTCTTAAAAAGGTCATTAATGAATTATAGTGCCAACCTCTTTTATAAAAGATTCTAAGATTATTTTTTAGTAAATCATAACTTTCTTGGTATCTTTTTTGAATGCATAATAACTTCACTTTTACCATTATCATGTTTTCCTTACTTTCCATTGGTGTTGTATTATTTATATAATTTTCTACAGAGACAAGCACTTCTTCCGCAGTTTCTAAATCATTGTTTTTTATAAGTGTATCAACATAATAAGCTTTTCCAGATAAATCATTTGGATACACTTCAAAATACTTTTGAAATTCATTTAATGCTCGACGCAATTGAAAATCTTCTGCCATTTGCATTATTTTTTTAAAATAAATTTCATCATAATATTTCTTTTTCACAAGATTTCACCTCTTTAAAAACAAGTTTTATTTTATAATAAGACAAAATTTTATTCAAGCAAAAAGAAAAAAAGTCAACATCGACTTTTTTTAAAAACGTTTTTTTAACACTTCAAATAATTTAATATTTTCTTCTGAACATGGAACATACTCTGGATCGTTATTTTTTAGCATTGTCTCTAAATATTCATAATATACATATTTAATATCTGTTAGTTCTTCAACTTGTAGTTTTGTGTGTTCTATATCAACATTCCATGGAAGTAAATAGACATCATCAAACACTTTTAAACTATGTTCTTTATAAGGTTGTTCCCTTTTTATGGTAAATAGGTATTCTAAACATTCTGGTAATACCTCCAAGTCTAACTCTTCTTTTAATTCTCTTATTCCTGTTTCTATACTACTTTCATTCGTAAGCACATGCCCTGCAACAGATAGTGCCCAAAGATTAGGAAAAGTCTTTTTATGAGGATTTCTTTTTTGCATTAAAAGCTCATGTTTATCATTAATTATCCAAATATGAACAGAACGATACCAATATCCTTTCTGGTAGATTTCTGCTTTTGTGGCACATTCTCCCGTTTTTGTTCCATCTTCGTTTAAAACGTCGATTAGTTCTTCCATTACGTCACTCATTTTTTTCACCTTTCTTATCATATCACAAGGTTTACTTTTTTTCTTTCTTTGCATTGTTATTTAACACCATTTTGTCACAAAAGAAAAAAGCCAATTATTTTGACTTTTTATCTGACATCATTTCTTTTATCGTAGTTCCAATGGTTGCAATCGATTGAAGTTCACTAGGTACAATAATCTTAGTAGCTTGCCCATTAGCAACATTTGATAAAGCTTCATAACTTTTTAAAGTTAATACAGAGGCATCTGCCTTAGCGTCTTTCAAAAGTTTAATTCCTTCTGCTTCAGCAGTCTTAATTTTAAGCATAGCTTCTGCTTCTCCTTCGGCACGTTTGATTTGTGCTTCTTTATCAGCTTCTGCTCTTAGAATTGCACTTTCTTTTTCTCCTTCAGCAATTAGAATACTTGATTTCTTTTCCCCTTCAGCTTGAAGAATTTTTTCACGACGTTCACGTTCTGCACGCATTTGCTTTTCCATTGCCTCTTGAATATCTCTTGGAGGTAAAATATTTTTTACTTCTACTCTATTTACTTTAATTCCCCATGGGTCGGTTGCTTCATCTAGAATAGAACGCATTTTTGAGTTAATAATATCTCTACTTGTTAATGTTTGGTCTAATTCTAACTCACCAATAATATTACGTAAAGTAGTAGCTGTTAAATTTTCAATAGCACTTACTGGATATTCTACTCCATAAGTGTATAATTTTGGGTCTGTAATTTGGAAATACACAACCGTATCAATTTGCATTGTAACATTATCTTTGGTAATTACTGGTTGTGGTGCGAAATCCTTTACAATTTCTTTTAAAGTAACAGCATTAGCTACTCTATCTACAAATGGAATTTTAAAATGTAGTCCGTTTTTCCATGTTGTATAGTAAGAACCTAATCTTTCTATTACATAACTTTTTGCTTGTGGCACAACTTTGATACTAGGTATCGCAATTAAAACAATTAAAACTAATATAGCAATTAAAAATGGCATTTTACTTCTCCTTCTTTCTAACCATTAATTTTACACCGTTGATTTCTTGAACGATAACTTCTTCCCCAACTTCTAACTCGACATCAGAAATAGCACTCCAACGTTTTCCGTCGACTTTTACTTCTCCTACTGTATGTTTTTTGATAGATTCCGTAACAACTGCTTCCATTCCAATAACTCGATCTAAATTAGTTGTTTCTTTTTGGTGTTTTAGTAAGCGTTCTAAAAAACTTCTCGTCGTGAGCAATAGAATAATTCCAAGTATAACAAAGATAGCAAATTGAATATAGAAATTATCTACATAAATAGATACGATTAAAGAAACAATCCCGCTTGCTATAAACCAAATGGATACTAAGTTAATTGTACTTACTTCTGCTATAATTAAAAGAAAGATTACAACTAACCAAATCATCCACATTTCCATAACTTTCCTTACCTTCCTTCTCCTCTTCCTTCAATAAATTCTTGTTGTTCTAAAAGAAATGATTTTTTTATTTCTAATTGTTGTCTTTCCATTTCCCTACTCCAAAACTTATCAAGTTCTTCAATCGTCTTTCTTGTTTTTTCTATGCCAATCGGTTTTACTGGCGTTACAGCAAGAAAGCTAGTAGTTTCTGTTGGAACAACATATAGAATCATTTATCATTACTTCACCTCTTTTATGCTTTTAATATACTACTAAAATATGCAGAATTCAAGAAAATTAGAAGTCTTTCCTTTCTAACTTTCATGTCTTTATCCTGTACTCTTTTTTTTCTGTTTTTGACAAACAAATCAATAAAAAAATTTAAACAAAAAGAAGATGACCAATTTAATCACTTAATTTTTCAATCATCCCTTATAAAAACACACAATTTATTACAAACATAGTTTTCAATTAATCTAAAATATAAGGGTCATTAATACTTCCAATTCCCGATTTAATTTTAATATCCGTATTTAAATAAACAACTGGACGTACTGTAATAGGATTAAACGGATGAGAATAATAACTTATACTTCCAGCAGCTTTTACATAAAAAACATAATTATTATAAGAACTAGAAGGAGTTATTGTCCATTGAACATTATCTTGGACATAAAGCCAATCATTATTTTTACAATCTGATACTTCATTTTCTTCCCAATTTTGTAAAGCTGTATTTAAGCAACTATTTCTATTAGTTGTTTCTCCTCCACCTGTAGCAAATCCATAATCTGATGGATACATTAAACCAATATTTCCTACCCATATTGTATCATGATTATCTATCGTAGTTATACCTCTTTCATTTTCATAAAATATTTTTGAAGTTATATTATCGTGATTACTTCCACCCAAATTCCATTTAACTTTACTGATCATTTTTTTTGACTCAGGCAGTAGACCAATTGTTGTAAAATCACAATCTTTAGTCCCACCATTTTCACCATATGGACACTTTCCAACTGCTCTAGTATAATATGCCCCTTCATTTAAAACTTTTTGTAATTCACTAACACTCCAATCATTTATCCCTCGGATATTTTTATTATCCCATGTATATTCACCTAGAATATCATTTCTAATTATTTTTACTCTTAAAGAGACTTCTCCATTTTCATCTTCAATATTATTCATACCTCCAATAATCCGCCATAATTCATTATTAAATGATACATAATTATTCGGATTAGCACCTATATATCTTAAATTATGATCTTCTGTTTCATCATCCACTACTTCTTCTGAACTAATTGCCAAATTTGTAATATGTTCTATTAAAGTTTTTTTAATATCTGTACTTGCATTAAAAGAAATAATAAAACTTTTTCCCTGTTCACTATCTTGAGGTTTTTCTAAATCATTTACATACTCCACAACAATATAATACGTTTTATTTGTATTGTATGCAATTGGAATTTCTTGAATTACTCTTTTTTTATCAACAAATGTTCCACTTGCTATTACATTTCCTAAACCCGTTGTATCACATTCCATTGCATCATAATATTGATTATTTTCACCTGTATCTTGACTTTCTCCACATATATTATTTGCATCGATTGGATTATCTCCTTCTACTTCATAAATGGAATATTTCACATGATTTTCAAAATCTGCTACGTCTGGCATTAGTTCCAAATAAGCAACTATAGGTTTTGCACTACTTGATCCTTTTCCTTGCACATTTACCGTTTTCACAGTTTTATATCCAGGTAGTTTTCCATTAGCTTCTATAGTTCCACCATATTTTAAATTAGCACTAGCTAACTGTGCTGCTTCTACAGTGGTACTATTATCACCTTCTGTATTTAACCTCGCTGTAAAATAAGCATAACTAACACCAACTACTAATAAAAAGGTTGTTACTATAGATAGTACTATCATTCGCTTAGTTTTCTTTGTCTCCATATCATCTACTCCTATCTTCTATTCTCATTTTAACCTCATTTACTAACTTTTACAACAATTTATAACATTTTTGTTAATCCTTAGTAGAAATGATACCTATTTATAATTAGTTAAAATGTCACTATTGATTGCTTATAATATATCTCTATAAGGAGGTATATTTTTAAATGCATAACAAAGAATATGCATTATAACTTGTTTGTCAAAAAACTAGTCCTTGATACTTAAAAAAGTCCCTTTTTATGGAACTTTCTCTTTCAATCAAAATTCTACTTCTTAAACTGGAATTTACTTTTTCACTTCACGCTAATTTTTTAAGTGTATTCACAATCTCTATAAAATGCATCCCATTAGATGCTTTTAGTAAAACAGCATCCTCCTTTTGTAAAAAATCTTTTATAAAAGAAATCCCATCTTCATTCGTCACAAAAGAATATACATTCTCTTTTGCCATACCACATTCTACTGCCCTACTTGCAATGTATTTTGCATCTTCCCCAACGGTTATTAGTATATCTATATTTTGATCTACTACAATTTCACCAACCTGTTCATGCAAACTTTTAGAAAAATCTCCTAGCTCTAACATACTTCCTAAAATAGCAATATGTCTTTTTGCGGGTTTATTTTTTAGTATTTCTAAACTTGATTTCATCGAATCTACACTTGCATTATATACATCATTAATAACAAGTATATTTTCTTGAATAGTAAACATTTCTAAACGATTTTTAGTCATTGTAAAATCTTTTATTCCTTTTATAATTTTTTCTGGAGCAATATTTAAAGCAACACCTACAGCAAAAGAAACCAAACTATTATAAATAAAAGCTTCCCCAGGAACAGGACAAAGTACCTCATATTTTTTACCATCAAAAGTTACAATAAATTTAGAAGAATCAGCAAAACTTTCAATCTCTGTTGCCATAAAATCACTTGCATTATCAATACCAACGGTAACAATATTTTTTTGTTTTTTTAGATAATAGTCGTGTAACATATCATTATCATTATTAATAACTAAAATACCTTTTTCATCCATTCCATTACAAATCTCAAGTTTAGCTTTCAAAATATTTTCCCGAGACCCAAGTTCTCCAATATGAGCAGTACCTACATTGGTAATCACACTTATATGAGGTCTTGCAATACGAGACAAATAATCAATCTCACCTAACGCATTCATCCCCATTTCAATTACAGCAGCATTTTCATCACTTAATCTTAAAAGCGTCAAAGGTAAACCTATATTATTATTATAATTTCCTTCTGTCTTTAATGTTTTGTATTCCCTCTTTAAAACACTATAAATCATATCTCTTGTACTGGTTTTACCAACACTTCCAGTTACTCCCACAAAATGAGCAGTAGAAGTATTTCTCTTATACTCCCCTAATTTTTTCAAAGCCAAAATGGAATTCTCCACTAAAACAATAGGCTGATCATAATTATATTCTTTATCCTCTATAAAAGAACCCTTCTCCAAGATAACACAAATCGCCCCACTAGAAAAAGCTTCCTTATAAAAAAGATTCCCATCAAACTTTTCTCCCTTAATTCCTATATAAGTATCTCCAGATTGAATCGTTCTTGTATCCTTAGTGAATGTTGTACAAAGAACGTCTTCACTTCCACAAAAAAGTTCTCCATTCACAATTTCTACTATTTTTTTAACAGTTAAATCATTACACATAGCAAATACCTCCTAAGTAATTCCATAGTAACATAAAAAACAATGTAAAGTAAATGTAATCTTCCACTAAAAAAGATTTTATTGTTAGAATTATACAATATAATAAAGAACGCAAGGAGGAAAAAATGAAAATTTATAAATTAAATCAAATTCAAAATCCAGAGTATATTTTATACATAATCAATACTTTAAAAACAAAATTCAACGAAGAAATATATCCAAAATATAACAAAGAAAAAAATGGTAAACCTTTATTTCGTGATGCCGAATCTTTCTATGTATATGGTCATTGTCCTTCTTTCGCACGCATTTTATACGAAACCTTGGAAGGAAATTGTAAATTTTATGAGGATTTCTCATCAAATAATTCGTCTATAGGTCATGCAATAATAAAAGCTGGGGAACATTTTTACGATGCCTCTGGAGTAGTTGACTATTTAATAGAAAATATCCCCCAAAATTTTTCAGAATGTCCAAATGATTATTTCGGATTTTATGAAGAATACAATTGTAGCCACCACGAGCACGACGAAGAAATAAAAATGGAACTTATTAAATATGGAAAAAATATTCACACAAATTTTTTAATAAACCACAACGAACAATTAATCAGAAAATTATCTATTCCTATAAAGAGAGACTAAAAAATCTTTCTTTTATTTTATCTCAATTACCCCTTTATCCTTTCCTAACCACTTTATTATAAATTCTAAATTTTCTTTTGTAGTAGCAATACATCCGGCTGTATACTCCTTATTTTTCACATGTAAAAAAATAGCACTTCCTTTTTCTTTTACCTTCTCTTTATTATATTCAATTACCAGAGCAAGCTCATACTGCACAGGATAATCGCTTAAACGTTCTGCATCATTCCAATTCTTTTCTTTACTTGTTTTCATATAAGAAAAAGGAAAAGTTTTTTCTTCTTCGGTTACTTCTACCCAATCATTATAAAACTCTGAAGTACTATCACATACCCAATACATATTTTCATTTATTTTATAATAAGGATATGCAATATTTAAACTACGTGTACCAAAAGCAAATCCTAAAGAAAAAATTCCTTTAGGAGTACACAGATCTCCTTCCTTTTTTTCATTGCTAACACCATTTTTTCCAAAATAAACTTCATCAATAATTTTTATAACTTTACCGTTTTCATACAAATACATTTTATTATCAATACTACTTGTTACAATCCTTTTTACACAGTTTTCTTGTCTCATACTTTACCTTCCCTTCACCATCATAATGCATCACATACATTTTATCATACAAATCATAAACCTCTAAGATAGTATTTGTAACCCTTTTAAAAGCATTAAAATTAGCTTCCATTGTAAGCGTATAATTCGGCTCGATATAAGGTCCTATTGGATTTCCACCAGCACGAGATAATTCAAGCAAAAAATGCCCAATATGACGACTTCTTAACATATCACCAAATCCTCTAATCTCCCTCGGATGCTCAACACAAGTATAAGACTCCCATTTTCCTTTTTCTAAATAAGTAGCTTTAATTTCCCGTAAATATTCTGTAGCAATTCGATTATTAATATAAAAAGAAAAATCCCGTTCTTCTAAATTTTTTTCTACAGAAAAGTATGGTTCTGCGTAAAGTAATCCTCCTGTACCATGTACATTAAAAAAAGCATAAATAGAATCTTCAAGAGTATCTAAAAAATTTAAAACAGCTCCATTTTCTAGAGCATAAGAAAAAGAATTTTCATCTATAGAACACGTTCCATAAGGACTCACATCACTTTTAAGAATAGGATAAACAGGACTAGCATATAAATTTTTATTATATTTCTTTAGTTCATTTAAAATATCAAAATAATAAGGATTATTATCATTCAAATTAATACCACTGGCATTCGCTAAAAAATTACCAAGTGTGCAAAAAGGAAACTTACACTCTTTATACATATTTTCTAAACATTTACGCAAAGATATATGAGCATCATCTCTTAATGGAATACAAGTAAGATCTAAAGACGCAAATAATTCTAAATACTCTTTTCTAAAAAAATCAATCTTTCCAATTCCAAAATAGTCTTCCCACATTGTTTTAACTTTTTTCTTCACTTCTTCTAAGCAACAATAGGGTTGTAAAAACGCTACCATATCTTCCCACCCTAAAAGATGGCCATGTGCGGTTTGCCAAAAGGAAAAAAGAAGATGCTCCAACATTTCTCCCTCTAAAGAAGAACACTCTTTTAATAAAGCATTCACTTTCTTTATTCGTTCATTTTCCTTACGATACTTTAAATAATATTCCTTACAAAAATTCTGTTTTTCTTCCAAAGTCATCTTGTTCATAACTTGCTTTAATGCATAAGTAGTCGTAAAAAAAACTTCTGGATTTTGTAAAGGAATAAAATCAATCGTAAATAAAGAAGGATTAAAATCTTGAAAAACACCTTTTCCTAAAGCCAAATTTCTCATGAGTTGTAAAACAAAATCAGGTCCAATAATTTCATTACCATGTGCACCTGCCATATATAAAATATGCATAGCTCCTTCCCCAATCGAATAATGCTCAATAGAAAAACCGCAACTACTCTTCCCAATAGGAGAATGCTTTTTTACTAAAAACTTATTTTGAGGATTATTTAAAATTTCGCTTAATCTTTGATAAAACAAATCATAATCTAATATTTCATAAGAAATAGCATAAGAGCCCATAAAACCACCCATTACTTCTTATTAAATTATAATAATTTACCTAATATTTTATTACTCTTTCAAGAAAAAAACAACCATTATTCGGTTGCCTTTTCAATGAGAATATATACCATATGACCATTTAAATCATAAGACTCTTCTATATTTTCCTTTTCTTCGATTTTAACAGCTAATGTCTCAGAACGAATATAATCACCAAATGTAGCAAGTGAGGCATTAAAATCTGCATCTCCATTTACATAAATATTAATCCTATCAACAACATTATAATCGTTCGTTTTACGCATATTTTGAACCTTGGATACAAACTCACGTGCAATTCCTTCCAATTGTAATTCTTCTGTAAGTTCTGTATTTAAAATAATAAAATTATTATTCTCCATGCCAACATTAAACCCTGGCTTACTCTCAATACGAATATCTATCATACTACGTGTAATTTCATATTCTTCTTCTCCAATAAACATATTGACGGTCTCATTATTATACAATTTTTGAATTTCCTCTTCACTTAAACTTTCTAATTTGGTTTGGAATTCTTTTATCTTAGCACCAAAGATTTTGCCAACCATCTTAAAATTAGGTTTTACAGTAAAATTCATATATTCTTTTAGATCCTTAGCAAAAACAACTTTTTTTACATTTAACTCACTTTCAATTAAAGGAAGTAAATCTCCAATCAATTCTTCATTTTTTCCATCAATCAATGCTTCACTAAGTGGTTGTCTAACTTTGATTTTTTCTTCTTCTCTGACAAAACGTCCAACACGAATCAAACTACGAACCAAATCCATTTTTTCTTCTATCTTCAAATCAATTAACGTTTCATTGCATACAGGAAAATCCTCTAAATGAACCGACTCTTTTCCAGTTAAATTACGATAAATTTCTTCTGTAGTAAATGGTATAACAGGTGCCATCATCCGAACAATTCCTTCTAATACTTCATACGTTGTAATATAAACTGCCTTTTTAGAAGTATCTAAAGTACTTGCCCAAAAACGATTTCTATTTCTTCTAATATACCAATTGGATAAATCCTCAGAAACAAACTCCGTAACAGCTCGAACTACTTTATTTAAATCATACTCTTCATAATAATTTGTCACATTTTTAAGTAATCGATTGTATTTAGAAAGTAACCACTTATCAATTTCTTCTCGCATTTCATAAGAAACTTTACAATCCTCTGTATCAATGCCATCTGTATTAGCATACATTTGAAAGAAACTATAAGTATTTTTAAGAGGATTAAAAAACTTAGAATAAACTTCCTTTAACCCATTCATATCAAAACGAAGAGGAGTCCATACAGGAGAAACATAAGGAAGATAAAATCTTACGACATCTGCCCCATATTCTTTCATTGTTGTAAATGGTTCTACAATGTTTCCTTTACTTTTACTCATTTTCTTTCCTTCTGCATCTTGAATTAAATCATTTACTAAAACGTTTTTAAAAGGAGCACATCCCTTAAGGAATGTTGAAATAATAAGCAAAGTATAGAACCATCCTCTTGTTTGATCAATTCCTTCACAAATAAAATCTGCTGGAAATTGTGCATCAAAAACTGATTCATTTTCAAATGGATAATGGTACTGAGCAAATGGCATAGCTCCTGAATCAAACCAACAATCAATAACGTCTTTGCATCTAGTCATGACACCACCACACTCTGGACATTTTAAATGAACCTCATCTACAAAAGGCCGATGTAAATCAATAGATACATCGATTCCCTCTATTGCTTTTTCTACTAACTCTTTTCTAGAACCTATCATCTCATCATGGCCACATTCACAAGTCCAGTAAGGAATCGGAGTCCCCCAATAACGACTTCTTGAAATCGCCCAGTCATTCATATTTTCTAACCAATTTCCAAAACGTTTTTCTCCCACATAACTAGGATACCAATGAACACTTTTATTTGCCTCGATAATTTTATCTTTAATCTCTGTAACTTTTAAATAATATGAAGGTTTAGAATAATACACAAGAGGGGTTCCACATCTCCAACAATGTGGATAGTTATGCATCATCTTTTGTTTTTTAAACAATTTATCCTTTTCTTTTAAATATTTTATAACCTCTAAATCAGCATCAAATATTAGCATTCCCCTCCAAGGACCTTCAGTATAACAACCATCTTCTCCCACAGGATTCAAATACGGTAAATTATATTTTTTACCTACACTCGCATCATCTTCCCCAAATGCTGGAGCAATATGAACAATACCTGTTCCATCAACAGCTGTAACATAATCATCTACAGTTACAAAAAACGCTTTCTTATCCACTTTTAACTCTGGAATCAATTGCTCATATTCCATATACTCTAAATCGCTACCTTTATATGTTTCTAAAACACTTACCTCACTACCTAAAACTTTAGAAACTAAACTTTCTGCTAAAATAAAATTATGATCACCACTCTTTACTTTAACATACGTTAAGTCAGGATTTACACATAACGCTACATTAGAAATTAAAGTCCATGGTGTAGTAGTCCATACCAAAAAGTAAACATCTTCGTCCTTTTTTTTGAATGGTACAATAACAGTTTCAACACTTATTTCTTTATACCCTTGAGCAACTTCATGACTAGCAAGCCCCGTTCCACAACGCGGACAATAAGGAAGTATTTTGTGACCTTCGTAAAACAAACCACTCTTAAAAAATTCTTTTAAAATATACCATTCTGTTTCAATATAATCATTATCATAAGTAACATAAGGATGTTTAATATCAATAAATTGTCCCATTTTTTCTGTTAACTCAGTAAATGCCTCTTTATTTTTCCAAACAGATTCCTTACATTTTAGATTAAATTCTTTAATTCCGTATTTCTCAATATCTCCCTTCCCAGAAAAACCTAGTTCTTTTTCAACACCAAGTTCAACAGGAAGTCCATGGGTATCCCATCCTACTTTACGAATTACTTTTTTCCCTTGCATAACATGGTACTTACAAATTGTATCTTTTAAAAACTTAGCAAGCATATGATGCAGTCCTGGAAACCCATTAGCAGTTGCTGGTCCATCATAAAATACAAAATTTTCACTATCAGCACGAACTTCATTCTGACGATTCATAATTCCTGTAATCCCATTCCATGAAACCAAAATATCCTTTTCTACCTCACTAGCAAGTCTTTTATCTAACTCTTTAAAATTTTTCATAACTTTTCCTCCTAAAATAAAAAGATAGTACCAAAAGGACGAAAAAAATTCCGTGGTACCACCTTACATTCTACTCTTTTTTGATAACGCAAATACATTGCGGGGACATCTTACTTTTTTCAGATACCCAACTCCCAAGTGATTTTCGCTCTTTAACTTTATTTATTCATTTTCACCAACCATGAACTCTCTATAAAATAAGGTTATGCTACTCTCTTGTTCCTCGTTTTTACTCTTTTAGTATAATATGCAAAAAAAAAGAAGTCAACACTTGAAATATCTTTTTATTATCGTCTCCATTCTTGTTCTTCTTCTAGTTCTGGTCTTTCATATAAACAAATTGCAATTGCTGTAACTAACATTTTTCTTTTAGCATAATTTATATGTTCTTTTTTTACTCTTTTTACGTTTCTTTCTTTTTTTTTGCTTTCTATTACTTGATAAAGAAAGGGATACTCTTCTAACAATTCTGTTTCTTCTTCTTTTCTTTTTTCTTCTTGTTGTTCTGTTAAATGTTTTTGATATATTTCTTCTTGTTTTTTTCTTGCTTCTTCATTCCATGCTTTGTAATTATTTTCAAAATTTATCTTATCTAATTCCTGTTTTAATGTTTTTTCTAAATCTCTTACCCCAACCGATTTTTTTCCTTCATCTATCACATTCTTCTTTATCTTGTTTACATTCCAAGCCATTTTTATTCTCCCGTCAAAACATCCTCATATTTTTTACCAAATACTTGCAAAGCCATTTTAAATTCTTCTTCATCTTCTAAACCTAAAATATCTTTTTCATCACTAGATAATTTGCGTATACAAATATCTCCTATATTATCAGTAGCGCAAAGATAAATATATTTACCACTATTAATAGAAATCGTATCCATAATGGCATACTCTTTTTCATCTTCAAGTGTTACAGTTTCTACTTCTATCATATTCCTCTTCCCTCTATTTCTTCTCTTTCTTCTAAAGCCTCTACTTGTTTAGACACAAAATTAGAATAATCTCGAGCATCTACAAAACCATATTTATCTATTACGTCTTCAAAATCTCTATAATCTGTTCCATAAGCTTTATTAAAACGTTTGACATAACTTTCAATTTTTTCATTTTTGTAATAATCATCCATCATAAAAGCCTCATAATAAAAATAAAATGCAATTAACGGATCTTCATATTTTTCTTGTAATTCTGCTAATATATTTTGAATATAAGGTTCTTTTTGGGGTTGCATTTGTCCATATTCATCCGCTTTATAAGTAGTTTGACTTGTATTTGGTAAAAGAATTTCTTCTCTATATTTTGCTAGTGCCTCTTGTCTAACTAGTGCATTTTTTCTTATAAAAGCAAGAGCAGTGGCACCTAAAGTAACTCCTACTGTTAGTCCAATTGTTACGCAATATACAGCTAATTGCTTGGCTGGAATTTTTGCTTTTTTTCTTGTGTTTGGAAACTTTGCTTCTTTTTTTACGCTCTTCATTTTTCCAGTATTATAGACTGTTTTTTTATATTGTTCTAAATTAATTATTGAACTTTTTTCTTCTTTTTTTAAAGGCATTGTTACACCATCTAACCACTTTTTTTGATATTCTGGTTCTTCTAAGGCTTTTTTTAAAGTATCGTCTAACCCACTTTTGGCTTCCTTTATTTGTTCTTGTAGTAGAGCATTATGGCTTTTTACTTCTTCTTTTTCAGTAGAATCTAAAAAAGATTGGGCATCTATTTTTAACCTTTCTAAATTTTGCATACTTTCCTCTAAATTTTTATCTACTTCTTCTAAAAAAATTTCTCTTAAATTATCACTGTTATTATTCATAAGAACCCCTCTTCCTATAGCAAAACTATACTATTTCTTTCTCCTGTTTGTCAACAAAAAGTAAAACTATTTACAGTATCATTTTTGGCTTGAATATGTTATATTATTAAGTAAGAATAGAAACGAGGAGCAAAAAAATGAGTATAGAGAAATCAATTTTTAAAGAGTATGATATAAGAGGAACTTATAAAATAGATATTGATGAAGATGTTGCCTATCAAATTGGTCGTGGATATGGAAGCTATTTAAGAGAAAAATTAAGCGAAAATGCTTGTGTAGTGGGAAGAGATAATAGACTTTCTAGTTTGTCTTTATGTAATTCTTTAATAAAAGGAATTACAGATAGTGGCTGTGATGTAATAAATTATGGACTAATCACTACACCTATGCATTATATGACTAGACACGTAAATGATATGTATGGCATTATGGTCACCGCAAGTCACAATCCTAAGGATGATAATGGATTTAAATTTTCTTTTGACAAACTTGCCAATGCCCGTGGAGAAATGATTTATAATTTTCGAGACTATATTTTAAAAAAGAATTTTTTAGAAGGAAAAGGAAAAGTAATTCTAAAAGATATTCGTTTAGAGTACTTAGCATATATGGAACGCAACATTCATATGGGAAATAAAAGAATAAAAGCAGTAATTGATCTTGGAAATGGAGCTACCACTTGCATTGCCAAAGAAATACACAAAAGATTTCCCACAATTGATGCAACATTCATTTGCAGCGAAAATGATGGAAGATTCCCCAATCATCACCCTGATCCTGCTGTTGAAGAAAATATGAAAATGCTTAAAGAGGCAGTATTAAAAACACATGCCGATATTGGAATTGCTTATGATGGAGATGGCGATCGAATGGGGATTATTTTAGAAAATGGCCAATACATTTCTGCTGATCAATATATGATTCTGATTATTAAAGACTTACTCCCTAAAATAGAAAATAAAACCATTCTTTACGATGTAAAATGTTCAAAATCATTGGAAGATGAGATAAGAAAATTAGGAGGAACTCCTTATTGCTATCGTACTGGAACTAGTTATACAGAAGCAAAAACAAAAGAGTTAGGCCTTGCTTTTGGGGGAGAATTCTCTGGTCATGTTTTCTTTAACGATCGTGATTATGCTTTAGGAAGCGGTATTTATGCTGGGCTTCGTCTTATCGAAATATTATCTAAAACAGATAAAACATTAAGTGAAATATTAGAAGATACTACAAAATATTATTCTACGCCTGAAATAAAGATTCCAACGACAAATGATAAAAAATTTGAAATTACAAACCAAGTTTTAGAATACGTAAAAGAAAAAAATTATGAATACAATGCCATAGATGGCGTTCGTATATCCTTCATCAATGGTTGGGGATTAGTACGTGCAAGTAATACAGGGCCTAATTTAACACTGCGTTTTGAAGCAACTACAAAAGAAGCTTTAGAAGAAATAAAAGAAGAATTTACAAGTGTCGTTGACCGATACAAATAAATTCTTCTTTTTTATTTTTTCAACTTTAATTCTATTTCATAATGACAGACTTCTATAATCTTTAAAAACATTTCTAATGTTATTTTTCTTATTCCTGATTCATAATGAGCAAGTGTGCAACTTGCTATCCCTAGCATACTTGCAAGTTTTTTTTGTGTATATCCTCTACTTTTTCTTATCTCTTTAATACTTATCATGGAGCTAAAACGATTCTAAATCCTTCCGAAGCACTCCCTAAACCTCTTGGTTCAATTGATGATGCAAATGTCCCAGCATTTTTACCATAAAATAGAGTCCCTCCTCTAGTTAAAACAGGATATCTAGGAAATATAAGCCAAGAGTCATTTTGATACCATGAATTAATATATCTTTTATTCATAGTTCCCATATTAAATGGCCCTGTTTCTCCTATTGCATCTCCGAGTATTCTTCTACTATAAACATTTTGATTTATCCCATATATATACAAATCATAATATTTTTGCTCTGGTAAAGAAGTTCCATTTTGAATTATTGAACCATCTGCACATTTTCCATTCATTCCCATATTTGAATCATTTGTTGAGCAAACTATAATTGTATTTGTATCATCTTCAGAAAAAGATAAGGATATTTCTGAAGCTCCTCCACTCATATCATAAACTCCACTCTTATTCCTTGTAGTACTTGCAATAGTACTTCCTTGATTCAAATAATTAATTGTATACGTTCCATCTTCTTTTTGTTTTGTACTTTCTCCTCCAGAATAATAACCATATTCTTCTTTTGGTTCTTCTACGGCTGCATACCCTGTAATATAAGCACTATTATTATTGATTCTTACAC
>CAQBKK010000011.1 GCA_948760655.1 uncultured Bacilli bacterium
ACATCGAGAAGCATAAGTAGCAAGTTTAATATTTTTATCAATTTTATATGTATTTATTCCTTTTATCAATCCAATAGAACCAATACTTACTAAATCTTCTATTTCATATCCTGCACTCTCATATTTTTTGGCTAAAAAAACAACTAAGCGTAAGTTATGTTCAATTAAAGAATCTCTAGCACTTTCGTCCCCTTCTTTCAAACGAATGAGTAAAGCTAATTCTTCTTCTTTTCCAAGGGGAGGTGGTAATTTATCTGTACTCCCTACAAAGAAACAATTGGCATATTTTTGCCTCAACCATAATAGTATTTTTTTAATTACATTCATATGAGTTCCTCCATTAATTTATTATTTAATATACATTCTACTCCCTCCATCGAAAATTTTTTGTCGCTTATTCCGATAAGATAATTTTTATATATTTTTCCATTCATTTCTATAGATTTTGGTTTAAAACATTTTAACAAATTATGATTGTTTAAACTATGAAAAGGAACATAATAAAATTTTGTATTCTCTTCTTTTATAATTCCTTTTTCAATTAAAATGATGGGTTTTCCTGTGATGGGATCGACAAGTTTATTTCCAGTATCTAAAAATCCATTTACAATTAATTTTTTTTGGTTATTTAATGTAATAGATACTTGGTAGGTTAAATTGTATGTACTTTTCATTTTCTTAGCTTGTCTATAATAAATATATAAAATAACAGGAGAAATTATGATAAGAACACATGCATTTATAGAAATACCTTTGTTTATAAATACCATTCCCATATGTGTATAAGAGAATTCTAAATTCAAATAGTAAAGAAAACCACCTAAAATGACACTAATCATATAAAAGTAACCTAAATTATTAAAAAAATATTTCAGGTCTTTGTATCCAAAAGCAATTATTACCATGAAAGTAGCTATTCCTATTTTAAAGAGAAACAAAGAAAAAGAGCCGATATTCCAAAATAAAAAAAGAACGGACAGACTTCCCAAAAAAGCTCCTGCTATAATTCTTTTTAATTTGCTGTTTCTTTTTAATACAATTGAAGTAGTAAGTAATAAAAGAAAGTCTAAATATAAATTTAATACAAATACCAAATCAACATAAACTTTCATAGAATCACCAAAAATAGTATATAAAAAAACAACATAAGATTATGTCGTTTTACGTTTATTTTGGTTGTAAAATATTTAGTGTGTGTAACGTATTTTGTTATATGCACTATTTTTATAAAAATAAAAAGACAGATAAGCAAATACCTGATACAATTTAAGTGACCAAACAAAAATGAAAGCAGGTGCTTATATGTCTAATCAAAATTATATTATGGAAATACTAGAATTGAAAGATAATAATATTCATTTTTATGAAAATTATTATTATAAAGAGAAAATTAAAGGCTTTGATTGTAAAATCTTTGAAGGCTACTTATCTTATCAACCTACTCATTGCTATAAATGTGGTTCTGTCTTTGATGATTTATTTGAAAAACATGGTTTTATTACCTCTAATATTAAAATTCCTAATGTCTCTGGTTATAAAACAATCCTTCGTCTTCATAAACAACGTTATCTTTGCAAACATTGTAAAAAGCTTTTACTCTAAAATCCAATATTGTTAATTTTGGTTGTTTTATTTCCAATAATACCAAATGCCATGTTGCTAAAGATTTATTAAAGAAACGTTCTGAAAAAGATATTGCTATTGATAATAATGTCTCTCCTAATACGGTGGAACGTATTATGGATTCTTATTATGACTCTACAAAGATTTGTAAAAATTACCTTCCTAAAGTTCTTTCTTTTGATGAGTTTAAATCTGTTAAATATGCTGATGGTGCTATGAGTTTTCATTTATGTAATGGAGAAACTGGAAAAACAATAGATATTGTGGAAGATAGAAGATTGTTTAGTTTGATGAAATATTTCTCTTACTATTCTCATCAATCTCGCTCTCGCGTTCAATATATTGTTATTGATATGTATTCTCCTTATGTTTCCTTAATTAAAAAGATGTTTCCTAATGCTAAAATCATTATTGATAAATTTCATCTTATTCAATTAATCTCTAGATCCTTAAATAAAACTAGAATTCAACTTATGAAAAAAGACAAAAAGAATTATAACAAATTAAAGCGCTACTGGAAATTGCTTCTTAAAAATAACGATGAGTTAGATTTTGAAACTTGGAAACGTTTTACTTGTTTTTCTTCTCTTATGACGGAAAGAGATGTTGTTAATTTTATTATTAATCTAAATGAAGAATTAAAACATACTTATCTTTTATATCAACGTTTACTATCTGCATTCAAATCAAAAGATAAATCTGCTTTTCTTCTAATTTTAAATGAAAAACATGATAACATTTCTGATTATATGAAAACTTCTCTTCATACTCTTATTCAATTTCAAAATATGATTCTTAATACTTTTGATAACAACTTTCATAATGGATTTATTGAAGGAAATAATAATTTTATTAAAGTTCTTAAACGAATTGCTTTTGGATTTCGTTCTTTTCGTAGATTTAAAGCTCGCATTATGATTTGTAAAGGGTTAATTTCAATTAAAAAAGTTAATACCTAATTCAGTATTAACCCTATACTTATTATCACTTTTTTGTGTCTACACACACTATTTGACAATTAACCTTTATTTTTTTAGAATCCACTATGATTTCTTAAAAATGGAGGAATATCGTATTCTGTATCTAATTCTTCTTCATATCTTCTTCTTTTTTGTTTATTTTCTTCTACATAACTTGTTGTTTCCATTCCTCCACTACTTCCACTTGAAGTTTTTTTCCCATCAAATCCAGTAGCTATAACGGTTACAATTACTTCTTCATTTAGATTGGAATTGGGAATGGCACCAAATATAATATTAATGTCATTGTTTGCAGCAGAACGTACTGTCTCTACTGCATCTTCAATTTCAAAAAGCGTCAAAGAGTCTCCACCAGTAATATTTATAATGGCATCTGTTGCTCCTTCAATGGTTGTTTCTAAAAGAGCACTTGATACTGCTTGTTCTGCCGCTTCTACAGCACGATTTTCACCAACACCCATGCCAATTCCTATTAAAGCTGTTCCTGATTTTTCCATTACTGTTTTTACATCTGCAAAGTCTAAGTTAATAATTCCTGTTACAGCTATCAAATCAGAAATGGATTGAACACCTCTATGTAAGACATTATCTACTTCTTTAAAAGCATCTTGGAAACTTGTTGTTTTATCAATAATATCTCTTAAACGATCATTAGGTATAATAATTAATGTATCTACATGTTTTTTTAGTTCTTCTAAACCAACAAGAGCATGTTCCATTCTTCTTTTTCCTTCAAAGCGGAATGGTTTGGTAACAATTCCAACAGTTAAAGCTCCTAGGTCTTGGGCAATTTCTGCAATTACTGGAGCTGCTCCAGTACCCGTTCCACCACCTAGTCCACAAGCAATAAAGACCATATCAGCACCACGAATAGCTTCTTCAATCTCTGCCTTATTTTCTAAAGCAGCTTCTCTTCCTACTTCAGGATTTGATCCAGCACCACGACCACCCGTAATACTTTCTCCAATTTGAATTTTATATTGAGCTTTAGAGGCATCTAATACTTGTTTGTCAGTATTTACAACATAGAACTCGACCCCTTGTACGCCTTCTTCAATCATTCTATTAACAGCATTACAACCGCCACCGCCAGCACCAAATACTTTTATTTTAGCAATAGGATTTATTTTTAATCCGTTACTTATTCCGTCCATAAGACACACTCTCCTTAATTATCGAAAAAATATCCAAATAATTTTCCTAAAATAGAATTTTCAGATATATTTAATTTTTTATGTTTTCCACTCAATTCTTCTTGTTCTTCTAAAGTGAAGATAGAAAATTCTTTTTCGCGTAACTCTAGCTTACTATTGTAATTCTTAATCAATCCTAAACAAGCTGAATATTTATTGTTTCGAACTCCTATTTCTGGTATTTTTGCTAAAGTTGCAAATTTACCAAATATGCTTTCCATTGTAAGTTCAAAATCAGGCATTTCACTTACGCCACCCGTCACTATTATATAATGAATTTCTTTTTTTGTTAAGTGATTAATTTGTTTTTTTGCAATATTTCCAATTTCTTCTAAGCGACTCATGATAATTTCACTTAACTCATATTGATTAATCGTAATATTGTCTCCTAATCTATTGGTAACATTTACTACAGCTGATGCACTTGCCATTCGTTTATGAGCAAGTCCTAAAGTCTCTTTTAAATTTCTTGCATCATTTTTTGTTACCTTATATATAAATGATATATCATTATCAATATTTTGTCCACCCATTTCCACTACAGTCGTATTTGTTAAAACTCCTTTATTAAAAATAGATATTGTAGTTGTAGACTCTCCAATATTAATAATGGCTCCTGTTTGATTTCTTATTTTTTCATTTTCTATACAGCTATAATCTCCTATGGAAGTAAGAGTTACATCAATAATTTCTATCCCTAATTTTTCTATACATTCTATAAAGGGATCTACATGAACTTTGGGGGCAATTGTGACTACCGTTTTGACAGCTAATTTATTGGCAATTCTATTTAAGGGATTTTTAACTATATCGTTTTCATTTATTTTAAAACTTGTAGGCACTAAACCAACAATCTCAAATTCAGGAGGAATTCGATTATAAATAGATGCTTGCATTGCTCTTACAATATCTATTCCCCTTATGATTTTATCTTCACTGGTAATGGTTGTACTTCCTTCACTCATTAAAAATTCTGTATCAAAACCAGGAACAGAAATGGCTAATTTTTTTATTTTTAACCCTAAAACATCTTCTGCTTTTTTTAAAGTTGTTTTAATAACAGGAGTCAGTATTTCTTTATTTACAATTAATCCTTTTTTTATGCCTTTTGCATCTACTTCCGAAACAGCTAAAATATTGGTTTTATTTTTTACGATTTCAGCAACAATTAACTTTATGGTGTTTGTTCCCATATCCATACTAGCTATTATCTTTCTCATACGTTTCTCCTATTTTTTACTAAGTATAATTATATAAAACTTAGCATTAAAACTCAAGAAATTTCATACAAATTTTCATGAATTCGTTTTGTTAAACAAAATATCTTATACTCATTTATGCAATTTTAGATTGGAATTCATTGGTACTTATATCCCTCTATTATATTAAACATTATTACTTATTTTTTTATGTAACAAAATTAATACATTAACAATTATTTTTCTTTCTATAAATGATTGCAAATATTTATGCATACGTTATAATAAAGAGGAAATGAGGTTATTTAAATGAAGTTAGAAAGTATAAAGGAATATAAAAGAATTCATATGATAGGTATTGGTGGGGTAAGTATGAGTGGACTTGCAGAACACCTACTCCATTATGGATTTGTAGTTACTGGAAGTGATGCTAAAGAAAGTGAAAATACAAAACATTTAAAAGCACTAGGTATTGATGTAACTATTGGTCATCAGCCAGAAAAAATTAATACCGCCGACTTAGTTGTTTATACCGCTGCCATTCCTAAAGAAGATATGGAGTATGTATATGCTTTAGAACATGGGAAAAAAATGATGGAGAGAAGTGAGTTTTTAGGTTGTATTACTAAGTGTTATAAGGAATGTATTTGTATTAGTGGAACTCATGGAAAAACTACTACTACTTCGATGATTTCTATGTGTTTTTTGGAAGCAAACTTAGATCCTACTATTGAAGTTGGGGCTTTTCTAGAGCCAATTGGTGGGAATAATAAAACAGGAAATAGTGAATATTTTATTTTAGAAGCATGCGAATATGTTGATTCTTTTTTGAAATTTTATCCTCATACCATTGTCCTTTTAAATATAGATAATGACCATTTAGATTATTTTAAAAATTTAGATGCAATTAAACATTCTTTTTTCAAATTTACAGAAAAATTAAATGATACAGGGGTTATTGTTGCTAATGTAGATGATTCAAATACATGTGATGTTTTAAGTCAGACAAATCACAAAATCATTAGTTATGGAATTCAAAATCAAGAAGCTACTTTTGTGGCTACAAATATAAAAAGGAATGATGAGGGTTATCCTACTTTTGATGTTTTAAAAGAAAAACAATATTTTGGCTCATTTACTTTGCATGTTCGTGGTAAACATAATATTTTGAATGCACTTGCTACTATAGCAACGAGTGACTTGTATCATATTCCAGTTTCTGTTATCCAAAGAGGTCTTTTTGCATTTACTGGGGCAAATAGGAGATTTCAATTGATTGGAACTTATAAAGGAATTCCTGTTATAGATGACTATGCGCATCATCCAACAGAAATAAATGCAACTTTGGCTGCTTCTAAAGAAGTGTCTCACAATGAAGTATGGGCTGTTTTTGAACCACATACTTATTCAAGAACAGAAGCACATTTAAAAGAATTTGCGAGTGTTTTAAAAAATTTTGACCATGTTATCTTGTCTGAAATTTACGCTGCTCGAGAGATAAATACAACAGGTATTTCTTCAAAAGATTTGGAAAAAGAAATAAAAAAAGAAAATCCCAATTGTATTTTCTTGGATTCCTATGAAAAAATTATTAACTACTTAAAGGAGAATGTACAGCAAGATGATTTAATTGTAACTATTGGGGCTGGAACTATCAATCAAGTTGGATATGCTCTTATTGAAAAATAAAATTGATTTTCATTTAAGCAAAAGTACTTCTGTGGAAACACCTTTTAGAGTAAATGGATATTTAACTTAAATATGTGAGAAAGCACTTACAAAAAAAAGTGTTTTTTTCTAACCCAAAAGGTTATTTCTGATAAAGAACGAACCTAAAAATAAATATTTACGATTAGATAGAGTTACACTAAAATACTAATTACGAAATAAATACTATAAAAATGGTAAATTTCTAGAAAATTGATTTAGTAAGATTTTAATTCATTTCCAAACCCAATCAATTTTATTAGCCAATTGCCTACTTTCTAAAATTAAAAAATGTAAATCTAAATTAGAGATTCACATTTTTTCTATTTATTTTTCACAAGTGATACCAGCTGCTTCATAAGCACTTTTTAAGTCATCAATTTTAATTTTACCATCTTGAATTAATTGAGCATTTGCTGAATCAATTTCAATCATTTTATTAGTATCAATTTGGTCATAATCAATTTCAACAGTACTTGTTAATGTATTATCATTTACTTCTACATTGTAGTTGTAATGTTCTAAATCTTTATATGGTTCATAAGTTTCTTCTACGGTTTTCTTATAAGTATCTAAAAGTTCTGTATCATCGATAGAAATTTTTTCTGTAGATTTTACTTTAGATACTGTTGAACCCTTGTAATCTACTTCATAACGCAAATCAGCTTTCATACCATTTTGATTCATTGTTCTTGTACAAGTCATTGTTTTTGTTTTACCACAACCTGTTGCAAATAAAAATACACAGCAAGCTAATACTAAAAACTTCTTCAAAACTCTCACACCCTTCCTATTTATAATATATCAAAAAATTATATGATTGAAAAGGGATAAATTTGCATAGAAAAATAAAGGAATTTGCTCTATAATAGTCATATAATTTAACAAGTGAATATCTTTACTCACTTATTTTTGGAGGGTTATATATGAAACAAAAAAAAATTCTTATTTTAGGAATGGCTAGAAGTGGTATTGCAGTTGCAAAACTTCTTAGCACTTATGAAAATGAAATTACGATTTCAGATATAAAGGAACAAGATAAGAAAACGATAGAGGAATTAGAAAATTTAAAACTGAAAGTAATGATTACAGAAAAACAAGAAGATTTAATTGACGACTCTTGGGATGTTATCATTAAAAATCCAGCGATAAAACAGGATCATCCTGCTTTATTAAAAGCAAAAGAATTTGGTATTCCTATTATTAACGAAATGGAAGCAAGTTTTTTTCTTTTACCGCAAGATATTACAATTATTGGAATTACTGGTTCTAATGGTAAAACAACTACTACAACCATTTGTTATGAACTTTTAAAATATACTAAAAAACAAGTACATGTGGGTGGAAACATCGGAACTCCTCTTTCTAGTCTAGTACCGAAAATTCATAGCGGAGACATTTTGGTTCTAGAAATTTCTGACCATCAACTATGTGATATGTATGACTTTAAAACAAGTATTAGTGTTTTAACAAATCTAAGTGAAGTACATTTGGATTTTCATGGTTCTTATGAGAAATATAAAATGATGAAAAAAAGAATCTTTAACCATCATACCAATAAAGAGATAGCCATTATAAACCAAGAAAATGAAGATTGTTTACAATTAACAAAAGATATTCCTTCTAAAAAAATGTATTTTTCTTCTAAAAATAATGCAGATATTTGTTTAAAAGATAACAAAATATTTTATTTAGATCAAGAAATCATTGCTTGTGATGAAATAAAATTAAAAGGTACACATAATTATGAAAATATCATGGTTGGTATTCTACTAGCTAAAATGTTTCAGGTTGCAAACGAAGACATCCAAAATTTTTTAAAAAACTTTGGGGGTGTAGAACATAGATTAGAATTCGTTCGTGAACTAAAAGGACGCAAATTTTATAATGACTCAAAATCAACAAATAATCAATCTACCATTATTGCTTTAAATTCCTTTATAGAACCTACTCTACTTATTATGGGAGGATTAGATCGTAACATTCCCTTTGATGAAATTGCTCCCTTTTTAAAAAATGTAAAAACTATTCTTTGCTATGGAGAAACAAAAGAAAAAATAAAAGCATTTGCACTAAAAAATGAAAAAGAAGTTATTGTATTGGATACACTAATTGAAGCAACTACAAAAGCGTATGAAATGAGTACTGAAGGAGATATTATTCTTTTAAGTCCTGCTTGTGCATCATGGGATCAATATCCTGATTTTGAAAAAAGAGGTATTGAGTTTAAAGAAACCGTTAACAATTTAGTTTAAACAATAAAACAGATTCCAAAATTTGAATCTGTTTTTTACTATTACACATCAAATAAGTAATAGGAATTGCTAGATTTAATTAAACTATCTGACATACCAGCACCATTATAAGCATATAATTTATTTTTATATACACCAATATGTTCAAATTTATAAGCCATAATATAATCTTCTTTGCTATTTCTATCTCTTGTTTTATCATGGGTTACTTTAAATTTTCCATCACTTAAATATTCTAAATCTGTAATGATAACGTCTCCTTCATTATTGGTAGTAACGATTCGAAGTGTACTTGGTGTTTTATTTTCTACCTCTTTCATAAAATTGTCATAAGCAATAGCATTATATACTTTTCCTTGCTCTATTACATAGTTTCCATCTTTTTTGGCATCTGCAAGAGAAAATGATGGAGATAACAATTCTAATTTTTTAAATGTAGTATCAATATCACAAGAATTTCCATTACCATAAGTAATTGTAAATTCATTAAAAATCTTACCCTTTGTTACTGTATAATTTGTGATTGTATAATCTCCTTCTGGATTGTAATAGTAAACCACATTATCACATTCTAATTTTTGATAACTTGTTATTAATTTATCCAATTCTTCTTGTAAAGCATTGGCACTTCGTATACTTGTAAATGTAGCTGAGAAATTGCAACATTCTTCTTTTAATATAGAAAGTTTTGGAACTTCTAAAATTTTTCCTGAAGCACCTGATTTGTATACTTTTGTTCCATATGGAAGACTTATTAGTACTACTATAATAATTCCTATTATAGCAAATACAATTAAATAAACTATAGGAGATTTTTTCTTTTTCTCTTTTTTTTCTATAGAAACTATATTTTCTTGCGTTTCATTTTTTTCTTTTTCTGTTATTTCTTTTTGTTCTATTTCTTGCTTTTGAATTTCTAAAAGTTTTCTTTTTTCTTCTTTTATCTGTTCTTTTTTTCTTTTCTTTTCTTCTCGTTTTGTATGTTGTGTTGCTTTAAAAAAATGCCACTTTTTCTTAGTAAGTTTAAAAATTTTGTATAAGAAATTTTTACATTTTTGAAAAACAACTTTTAAAATTTTACCAAAACGGATGCATAATTCTTTTCCTTTTTTAGCTGCTATTTTGGCATGATTATAAATCCAGATTGCTCCAATTTTTATACCTTTCGCTAGAAATGTTAAAAAAATTAAAAACTTCGTGGCGATATTTTTAGTACTTTTCTTTATAAAGGTTTCTATTTCCTTTTTAGAAATTTCTTTTAAATGTTCCTTTAAATATTTTTTTACTTCTTTACTTTTAAACTTTTTCTTATTGTTTTCTTTTTCCTTTTTCTTTTTTTGGAAAGAAGATTTTTTCTTGACATCTTCTTTTTTGTCATTTGTCTTTTCTTTTAACGTTGAATTTGTTTTTTTCTTTGTTTCGTTTGCTTTCTTTTTTTTAGTTTTAGTTTGTTCTTCTGACTCTTTCTTTTTCTTAGTTACTATTCTAGATTTATCATTTTTTGTTTTAGTAGTTGTAATTTTTTGTTCTTTTTTTTCAGGATTTATTACTTCTTTTTTTGTTTTTGGAGTTGTTTTTTTTGTATTTTCTTTAGTTGTTTTGTTGCTATTTGCTGATGATTTACTTTTAGAAGTTGTTTTCTTTTTAGAAACTGGCGTTTTTATTTCTTTTGCCTTTTCTTTTTTCGTTTCAGAACTTTTTTGCTTTTCTTTTTGTGTAGGTTCTTTCTTTTCTTTTGGAAGGGTTGTTTGCATTTCTTCTTTTTTAGAAGTTGTTGTTTTGTTTGTACTACTACTTTTCTTTTTTTCCATCGGCGTTTTTGTATTCACTTTTTCTTTTTCCTTTTTCTTCGCCGCATTTGTAGTGGTTTCTTCTTTAGAAAGTTCTATTTTTTTTATTTGTTCTTTTTTATTATTTGTCTTTATATCATTGATTTTTCTTTTTTTCTTGCCTTGTGCCATAATCTTCACCACCACTTTTTACTACGGCTATTATAACGAAAAATATGAAAAAAAACTAGTGATTATGCAAGAATTTGGATAAGTTTTGAAATTTTTTTGAGACAAAAGAAAAAGTACATTCCTAAATGCACTTCGCCTATAAATTTTCTATCCGTTTTATTACTCTTTCTTTTCCTAAAATTTGCATTATATCGTAAAGGTTTGGTGTAGTAGTTAGTGTAGTTAGACCAATACGAATAAAGTTTGTTATATCTACTACACTTCCTTTGTAGTTTTCTGGGTTTACTTTGTAGGCCTTCATATCTGTTGCAAATCCAAGACTTTCACATAACTCTTTGATTTTGCTAAACCATGTATCTTGGTCGTCACTTTCGTTATAGTATTCCGTAATATAGGTATTTAAAATTTCTTTTACTTCTTCTTTTTTAAATGTTCCAAAATCATAAGTTACATCTTTAAAGTATTCATCGTACATATACCAAGTTTTGTTTTTTATTTCAGAGTAATAAGTGTAGTCTTTACGAGGTTTCTTTTGACATCTTTCTATATTGTAAATTGCCATAGAATATTCTTTGTATTTTTCTAAGATACTCGCAAATTCATCATCGTATTTCTTGCTCCATGCAAGTGCTCCTTCATATACTTCTTCTTTTGTAAGACGACTGATATAATTTTTAGAAATATTATCTAATTTATCTAGGTCAAATAAGGCTCCACTACTGCTCATTTTCTTAGGAGAAAATTCAAATTCTGTAAAATGAGCATCAGGGTGTCCCTCTCTCCATGCCTCATAGTTAGAATTTGCAATTGTCATAATCGCTTCGATAACAGCCATAGTAGGATACCCTTTTTCTTCATAAAAACTCATTTTAGCTTCTGGATCTAAACGTTTCGAGATTTTTCTTACACTTTCTCCATCTTTTTTTAAGATTAAAGGAATATGAATGTATTTTGGCATTTTAAACCCAAATACTCGAAATAATTCATAATGCACAGGAATGGAACTTATCCACTCCCCTCCACGAACAACATGCGTGGTGTGCATCAAGTGATCATCTACTAAATGAGCAAAATGATAGGTTGGAAGTCCATCTTTGCTTTTCATGATAGGAATATCAATATCGTTTTCTGGAAATTCCATTTCCCCATTTGCTAAATCATTGAATTTGAATTTACGATTGAAGTCGCCATTACTTTTTAAACGGATGGTATAGGCATCTCCCTTTTTAATACGTTCTACTGCTTCTTCAACGGACAAATCACGATATTTTGCGTATCTACCATAAATACCAATTCTTCTTTTGTCTCTTGCTTGTCCCTCACGAATAGCATCCATTTCTTCTTTTGTTAAGAAACAGGGATAGGCTTTACCTTCTATGATTAAATATTTAATAAACGTTTGGTAAATTTCTTTTCTTTCACTTTGAATATAAGGACCATAATTTCCTTTTGTTTCGTTTGTATCTCGGTATTCGTATTCGTCTGGATTTAAATCATAAGTATCTAAAACAGAACGAATGTATTCTACCGCTCCTTCTACAGTACGAGAGGTATCTGTATCTTCGTTACGGAGATAAAATACGCCCTTACTTTGACGTGCTAAAACATAATCAATTAAACATGGCATAAAATGCCCAATGTGCATAAATCCTGTTGGACTTGGTGCAAAACGAGTTACCTTCGCATTCTCTCCTAGATTTCTTTCAGGATACATTTCTTCATAATCTTTTATTGTTTTTGTCAATCCTGGAAATATTAAATCTGCTAATTCTTGTCTATTCATTTTCTCCCTCCACTATTTTTATAAATTCTGCTCTTTTTATTTTAACATCTTTTATTGGTTTATCGCTACTATCTGTTACAACAGAGCCAATTGAATCAACTACATCCATTCCAGCAATGACACGACCGAAAGCTGCGTACTGACCATCTAGACTAGCATTATCTTCTAGCATAATAAAGAACTGGCTACTTGCACTATCCTTTACACTTGTTCTAGCCATAGAAATCACTCCACGTTCATGTTTTAAATTGTTTTCTACTCCGTTTGCACTGAACTCCCCCTTAATGGTACTTGCATTTCTGCCAAGACTTGTTCCGTCTCCTGCTTGAATCACAAAATCTCTTACTACGCGATGGAAAATAATATCGTTATAGAAATCACTTTCCACTAGCTTTTGAAAATTCTTTACTGTAATTGGGGCAATATCTGGGTATAACTCGAGTAAAATTTTACTTTCGTCTTCTAATTCGATTAAGACATTGTTTGTCTTTTGGTTTGTTTCTTGATAACTTAGACTTTCGTATTCTTTTACTTCACTTAAAACTTCTTTCTCACCACAACCTGTAACTAATAGTAAAGATAAAATGATTGTTATTATTTTTTTCATATTTGCCTCTCTTTTCTTTTTTTATTTTTCTATTTCAAACTTTAATAGTTTTATACAAATTTTTTCATATACATCTTGCTCATGTTTTATTGTGTCTGTTAAAAACATTTTGTCTTTTTCAAATTCTTTTAAACCTCTCATATAATAAGGTTTATCGTCATCTAGTATAATAAATGGCATTATATTATTTTTTAAACATTCTTTAAACATAATCATTCTACCAACTCTGCCATTTCCATCGCCAAAAGGATGAATTTTTTCGAATTTATAATGAAAATCAATGATGTCTTCTAAAGTGATATTGGTTTTAGAATTATACGCAAGAATTAATTCTTCTATTTCTTTTTCTACGTCTTCAGGAGCAGTTGTATGAATCACATTAACAAGTCCTATCATATTAGGAACGATTTTAAAGCCACCGACATTATATCTAGGGTTTTCTTCATCACTGGTATTTCTTTTTAAAATTTTATTCATTTCTAACATCATTTCTTTGGATAACTTATTATCCACATTATCTAACATATAATCAAATAGTTTAAAATGATTTTTAGATTCTATTAGATCATCTAGCTTGATTAAATCATTACTCTTAGGAAGAAAAGAAGAGGTATCAAAAATTGCTTCCGTTTGGTCACTTGTTAATCTACTCCCTTCTATTTTATTTGAATTATAAGAAAAATTCACTTGTGAATAATGATATATATTTCCTTTAAATTTGGATTCTTTTTGAATAATTAGTTCTTTTTTTATTTTATTTACGTCCATACTTTATCTATCCCTATTTCTCACTTATTTATTCTTTCTTTTGTATTTTTACATTTATATTCTAATTGGCTCCTATGATTAATTCTTAATTTATTGTAATTATTATACTAATTTTGTTATTGACTCCGTTTGCTTTTTACTTCTTTTCCTTTTTACTATTTGTTCTGCATTTCCAAATTCTTCTACTATTTTTTGGACTGCTTCTTCTTGCCCAAATTCTATAGCATATTTAAAAAATGTTCTTCTTACTAATTCATAAAATTCTTGACTATCCAATCCTTTAGGTGCAAAAAGAACAATGTTTTCTTCTTCAAATTTCTTTGTTTCTAATCTAGGAACTGTTATAAAGGCTACCAAATAAGGTTTCTTAATATCTTCATACATGTTCCAACCATCTTTTATATTGCTATCTTTTTGTATTTTCTTATACTCTGTAGATATGTCTACATCATCAAACTCGCTAGACTCGATATATGATTCTATATACACATAAATACGATTTGTTTCTTCTTCACCATAAAATTGATTTGTAATCGTATCAAAAAAATCTTCGTCTGTTTCTTCTTTTGTGCTTGCAACCATTTTTGTTTCTCTGATAGCTGACATAACCTGTAAATATTCTTGTACTTTTGCATCTTTTTCCAATTCTACTTTTTCATCCACTAAATTGTGCAGTTTCTCTTTTGCCTTATGGATTTTCTTTTGATGCTCTTTCAGTACACTATATTTGTTTAAAATTTTCTTATAATTTTCTTCGGTCATAACTTATTTTCCTTTCCTATTTTTTGCAAGTTCATTTGCAAAACTTTTATTTTTTTAAATAGAAGTTATTTTCTTTTTAGTGTATTTAAATAGTTTTTGTCTTCTTTCGATACACGATAACTATCTCTTATTTTACTAATGGTTTTATTAAATGTAAATGTATTTACCTTACTTTTTAATAAATAATCTAAAGTAATATTTCTATATTTTGTAAAGCACTCGCATAAGAGCCAAGCGATACCCATATTCACATAGTACTTATCTAATGTAATTTGATTTACCAAAGAAAATATTTTTTCTAAATATTTTTCTTCTACATAAAAACTTAAAAGTACAATCAAACCAACTCGTATGCGAAATTCTTCTTTGCTTTTTAAATAATTGGTAAAATATGAAAACCAAAATTCTTTATCACTTTCTACTATTTTTAAGCTATTACAAAATCCATCACAATTCGCCCAGTTATCGATTAAGGATACATAGTCATCTAAATAATGTAGAAGTAATTCCTTTTCTTTTATCTTGGCTATGACAAAACCTTTAATCATGACTTCTTCGTAATAATTATTTTCACTACATGTTAAAAAGGATACAATATCTCCTTTACTAATGCTATTTGCAATCTTTCTTTGTATCGGAACCCGTATGCCTAAAATCTCATATTTAGTTGTTGTTAGTTTACTATGAAATTCTTCGTATTTTGTATCTTTTAAACTTTTTAAATATTCTATGTAGTCATCATATTTTTCTTTTGTCCATTTTTCTAATTTTAACTTTTCCATGTCTTTAGTATAGCAGAAATATGCTTAGAAAAGAAAAAAATCTCTATTTTTAGAGAATTTTTATTTAAATGGAGTATGAATTAATTTTACACTTTCCACAGGTACAAAGAATTCACGCTCTTCTATAGTAGTTGCGTATAGGTTTATATAAGTATACCCAATCACTTCATATCCTTTGCTCAAATAATATTCATAATCTTCCATATTGTTTACACTGACTTTATTTTCGCTATTTTTTAAACAAATAGAACTGATACATCTGTCTTCACTCGTTCCAAAGTAAGAAGAAACAGGGTTTTGTTTGTTGCTTAAATCTTCTAATGATTTATACACCTCTACATCATCATTTATTAATGTTGCATAATCTCCAATACTCGCTTCATAATAGTAATCATAGTATTCATTCGGCGATACTTCTAATCTTGCTTTTAGTTCTTTTAGTTTAAAAAAATATTCTAATTTTTTTAATAATTTATCATAATCTCTATATAGATCAACTGGTTTATTAAATTCAAATGCATCATAAAATTCTACAGAAAGGTCATTACAATATATAATTTCTCCACGATTGTCTCCTTCTGGTCCAGGTCCATTATCTTCTTTAAACCATAAATATGTGACATTTTTTAAATCTTTAAATGCAGAAATATCTGTACAATTTAATTTACTTAAACTTATCCATGAAGTATCTGGTACAGAAAAGTGCGTATTTTTAGTAATATCTGTATAAGAGAAACTTAAATGCAATTCTTTATTATTAGATTTTATTTTTATATTTCCTAATTCTCCCTTTACTCTATTATTATTCTCATCTCTATATGTATCATAAACATCGATATTAAAACTACTAATAGTTTCATTTAATGTTATATCTAAATCAAGTGGGTCTTTAAATCCATCCGCATAAATATATAGAGAATTTACATCTGTTTTTCCTAATAAGTTAAATTCTTCTTTCGTAATACCATTGTAAGCATTTTTATTCCATTGATTTAATGAAAAGGTATCAACATGAACGTTATTTTCTATAAAATATTCTAATAAATCCTTTAAATTTCCAGTATTTTCGCCCCAATAAAAATATCTTACCTTACAAGCAGAAAAAATTTCTTTTGTCATATCTAAAGAGGTGTTTGATAAATACAATTGGTCGATTTTTTTGGAGAATCCAGAATAATTAAACCGACCATTACATTTGCTAAGATGTAATTTTTCAACATTTGGAAACATTTACTTTTGTACTATCAAATATTTCATTAAAATTATCAAATCCTAATTCTCTAATATTCGAAAAGTCAATTTTAGAAAAATCAATTTGATTTTCCAAATCTTCAATATATAAATCTTTTATATCAAGTACTTTGATTAGTAAATTTATTTTTTGATAAAATTCTTCTCTTACTTCTTTCGTTTTTTTCAATCTCTCTCTTCGGATAAATCCATAATGAATTAAAACTATCATTTACTATTTCTGTTTCTGGATTTCTTTCGATTTCTTCTGCTAACAATTTTTCTTGTTGTTTTTCTTCTTTTTTACAACTTGTCAAAGCTAATATTGTAGCTACACCTAAGGCACCTATATATTTTGTTTTTCTTATATTTTTAATAAACATTTATACTCTCCTTTTTTAGCAAGGTATATTGTCCTCCTCCCCCGAACTTCTTGTCAATTAGAAATTTTGCTAAAAAAACAAGAATCATTCTACAAATTCTTGTTCAAAAACTAAATCAATATCATATTCTTTTTTTACCTGTTCTTTTATTTCTAAAATGAGTTCCTTTATATCTTTCCCTGTTGCATTTCCTTTATTAATAATGAAGTTGGCGTGTTTTTGACTTACCTCTGCATCTCCGATTTTTTTCCCTTTTAATCCTAATCCATCAATCAATTCCCAAGCGGATTTTCCTTCTGGATTACGAAATATACTTCCTGCTGATGGATATTCTAAGGGTTGCGAGGCAAGTCTTTTTTCTCTTCTATTTTTAATTGTTTCTTCTATAGTTTTTTTATCACCCTTTTCTAAAAAAAGTTCTACTTCTAAACAAATATAATCATTTTTATATTGCAATCCTGAACTACGATATTTAAATGCTAAGTCTTTGTTTGTGTATTCTACAATTTCATACTCTGGGGTTAAGATTTTGGCTTTTGTTACTACTTTGCTCATATCAGAAAGATACGCTCCAGCGTTATTTACTAATGATCCTCCAACACTACCTGGAATACCTGTTGCCCATTCCATTCCTGTATACCCTAGATTGGATACTTCTAAGGCAAGTTTCATTAAAGAGTATCCAGCTCCTACTGTTATTTTATTTTCATCAATTTTTAAATGGTTCAGTTTATCTAGTTTAATTAAAACACCCTCATAGTTTGGATTAACAAAGATTAAATTAGAACCCTTACCAATCACTTTGTATTTTATTTGTTCCTGATGCAAAAATTTTACTAATGTAATTAAGTCTTCCACAGAATTTGGGATAACTAAAAAGGCTACGTTTGCGCTTACTTTAAATGTTGTGTAATCTTTAACATCCACATTTTCTAGTATTTCTCCGATATGTAAATTCTCTAGTTTTTCTTTCATACAATTACTTCTCCTTTATACACTTTATTCTAAATTAACTTATAAAAGTCATAAGAGTGATGCAGATAACTCCAACAATTAAAGAAACAATTTTTTTCCAATTCATTTTATCTGTTTTTCTTATAACAGAGATTACCACAACAAAGAATAATTGTAGTTTCATAATTAAAGTGATTAATATGGGTGTTCCACTATTATAAGCAAGAGTACTTAAAATACTTGTAATGGCATAGATGAAACCTAATAAAACAATGGTTTGTAAAAATGTTTTTTTATGACTTCCCTCTAATTTTTCTACACGATTTTTTTTCTTTTCTCTTTTAAATAAAAAATAATAAATAGGTATGGCTAGTAAATAAAATACTAAATTGATTCCGTATTCATTGGCTCCTTTACTTCCAGCAAGTTTTAAAAAATATGGTTCTGATGCGTAAAAGATGGTGGATGTAATTAAAATAAATATATTTTTTAAGTCAATTTTTTTATTTTTGATTTCACCTTTCATTTTATTGGTTTCGTAGGAAAATATATAAATGGATATAAAGAAGATAGCAAAAAGGATTAAAAATATTGGTTTTGGTTTGATATAACCTAAAAAGATATCACAAAGTAGGACTAAAAATAAGCTCCCTGAATCAATGAGATTTGCAAGTCCAATAGGTAGTGTTTGAATGGCTTTGGCATAACAAAAGTCTCCACCAATCATGGCTAGTGTATAAAGAAGAACAACTCCTAAAGAAATAATAGACATTTCGATACTATTAAATAAAGAAAATAGCACAATAAATATTCCTGTTGTTACATTCATATAAAACAAATATTGCATTTCATTAAATGTAAGAAGTAATTTTTCTTCTAATGTATCACCAATGGAATGAATGGTACTCCATAAAAATGCAGCATTTTTTCCTTTCATATTTTCACCTTACTTCTCTTTTATTGTATCATAGATTTTTGATTTCACGTTATATTCTCATATAAAAAATCGCATTTCTGCAATTTCTTTTTAGTGCCATAATGAAAATTTTTTTGTCATATCTTTTACTTTACAAATACAAGAATCTTCTTCTATTATTTTTAGTTTTATATCTTATTTCATTTATATAACTCATTTTACCATAAAATTCAATTTTTTGTTACTGTATCCATTTGCTTTGTTAAATCTTACCAGTTGCATTCTTCCTTCCTTTTGTTATAATTCTTATGTAAACTTTTGTTCGGAGTGATGATATGAAAAATCATTTTTTATGTATTGATTTAAAAAGTTTTTTTGCCTCTTGCGAATGTATTGAAAGAGGTCTTGATCCTTTTACAACGCCTTTAGTAGTTGCGAATAAAAATCAAGGAAGTGGTGCCATTACCTTAGCAGTTACACCTTATTTAAAAAGTTTAGGTGTAAAGGGACGTACTCGTCTTTATGAAATCCCTAAAAATATTAAATACACGATTGTAAACCCAAGGATGAAACTCTATATGGAAAAATCTCGAGATGTAGTAAGTATTTATCTTGATTATGTTTCTGAGGAAGACTTGCATATTTATTCGATTGATGAATGTTTTTTAGATGTGACTCCTTATCTTACTTTGTATAAGAAAACAGATTATGCACTCGCTTTAGAAATATTAAAGATGGTTGAAGATAAAACAGGCCTTACTGCCACTTGTGGAATTGGACCAAATATGTTGCTTGCAAAAGTAGCTATGGATATTGATGCCAAACATAGTCCAGATTGTATTGCTAAATGGACAGAAAAAGATATTCCCACCAAATTATGGTCGATTACTCCCCTATCTAAAATGTGGGGAATTGGAAATCGTATGGAAAAAAGATTAAATAACATAGGTATTTTTTCGATTGGAGATTTAGCTTTATATGACAAAAACAAATTAAAAGATAAATTTGGAATAATGGGTTTAGAATTATGGAATCACGCCAATGGGATAGATTCTTCTAAAATAAGTGATTTTAAAACTTTGGCTCAGGAGAAATCCTTTAGTCATAGTCAAGTTTTATTTAAAGATTATTATTTAGAAAATACCCCTTTAATTATTGAGGAAATGGTGGAAGTCATTGCTAGTAGAATGCGAGCAAGCCATTATGAATCTTCTTCTATTGGACTAGGAATTGGTTATTCTAAAAAAGTGGGTGGTGGATTTTTTCATACTACAAAGTTAGAAGTTCCTACAAGTGACACAAAAACAATTTTACAAATTTGTCTTTTACTATTTGAACGATATACAGAGGATTTTCCTATTCGGAAGATTACCATTAGTTGTTGCAGATTGAGTAAAAAGTTAGGAACCCAGTTATCTATTTTTGAGTCTTATGAAGATACTTTAAAAAAGGAAAATTATAACAAAACTATTGATGAAGTAAAAAATAAATTTGGAAAAAATAGTCTACTGAAAGCTTCTAGTTTGCTTCCAGATTCTACTGCTATTTCTCGTAATAAAAAGATTGGAGGCCATCATGAATAATGATCGTGGCATGATAAAATGGATACCTTTTTCTAGTTTGGTAGGACAAAAAAATATGATGGCGGATTTAATAGTAGAAAAACAAAAGATAAAGAAACCGATTCTTTCTTTGGAGCAACAGCAAGAGATTGAAGAAAAATTAGTTGAAGCTTTTTACGAACAGATGCCTGCTACTTTTCAAATTTATAAAAATAGCAGAGTTATTTCTATTACTTCTACTATTTTAGAGTTAGATTGTACGTATAAAAAAATTATATTAACGAATCATCTGGTTCTTTTGTTTGGACAGATTCTAAATATTGTATTATAATAACTGAGTTGGAGGTTGGTTATGCATATTTATTACTATTATAAGGATGGTTATGTTTATGTAATGAATAATAACCACAAGTTATATCGCTATATGGTAACTAATAATATAGAACTTATTTTAAATACCGAAAATTTAATTATAGAATATACAAAAATTCTTAAAGAAGAACCTGTGCAATATCGTTTTAAAGTTTTAAAAGAATTCAATTTTAAAGAACAGTATAATTTAAGTCAATTTTTATTATATTTAGGTTTGGTTCAACATCAATACTTTCCTAACAACGGGACTTTATTTTATTTTATAGAATTACTTGGTATGTTAAATATTAATCACTATTATTCTTTATACAAAGAAAAAAATGACTCCGAATTATTTATATATGAAAGACTTTTAGAAGAATTGTTACAAGATTTAGAAGAACAATTAGAGTTTTTAAATCGTATAAGTCCTTATTCTAAAGAAGAAGTTTCTTATGAATTTATAGACTCTACTTGTGAAAAACATTATATTCAATCTATTGAAAGCCTTACAGAAATCTATGACGATGAAATTGATTTTCTTTTGGAAGCTAATATTTCACCAACTAAATTCTTTAACGACTCTATACTTCAGAATATAGAAATTCCTTTAGATCCAGATTGTCAGCAGTACATTTATAAAAAAAGAAGGTTTCTTTATCAAATATATCAAGAATGTTCTGATACAATAAAGGCAAGAAAAAAATTTGTTTCTTTGCATAGGCAATATACCCTTGCTACTAACAATGTTCTTGGCCTATTACCAGCTGTTTTTGTATTGGAACTTTTAAGAAAAAATTTTCATTCGGATATTCCTAGTGCTTTTTATTCCACTTTTGATTTGTTTCTTCTTTTGGAGTTATTTTATAATGGAAGTTTACTATTACGAAAAAGAAAAGAATTAAAAAATACAGAAGTTCCGATTTTAAGTTTGCGAAAAAGAAAGAATGATTAATAAAAAAACAACTATTTTTACTTAGGTTGTTCAGATATTAATTGTTTTTTTCTTGTACAATTCGTTGTAAACTCTCTATTCTCTAAAGAATTATTACTATCAAATAATTTAATTCCTACAAAATCTAAAGCGTTTTTCATTTGTGAAGCTATAAATAATTCAATAGGTAGGCTACTTAAATGTTTATACATATCTTCTATAGCATTAGCATCGGGCTTTATAACAACATAAAGATGTCTATCTTTTTTACTGACCAATGAGAAGAATAGATTATTTTCGATTATTGGTTTTCTTTCTATTTCTGCAATTCCTTCTAAATTTTTTTTAATGATTTTTTCATAATCTATAAGTTGGTTATAAGGAATAACTACATTTTTCTTTCCTATATAACAATAAAATAAATATAAAGCAACTATATCCTTAAAATAAACTTTTTTTTTCATATATTTTTCCTTTCTTTTTCCATTAAAACACACCCTTTAATAGTTTTCAAATTGCAAATTTTGGTAATTGCCCTAGTAAAAAATAGAATTTGTTTCTACCAAATTTACAAATTGATTAAGCAGAATTCATAAATTGGTACATTTTTCATTTTTTTATTTCTTTTTTTTGACAATTTTATTATACTCCCCTCGACTTTTGTCAATATATATGTTTTTTTCTAATTTTATATCTTCTATTTTTTATTTTCTTTTTCTAATATGTGATAAAAATAAAGTATGAAGAATTAAAGGGATTAAACGATACCATGTTCAAAAAAAGCTTATCAACTAAGATACGGACTTGAATTATTTGATTCTACTACAAGTAGAGCAATAGAACAAGTAAACAATTAATTAATGAAAATTAACAGAATTCTGTTAGAACATTTAATTTTTATGTTCTCTTTATCATTTTTGCTTAACTACTTAATTTTACAAGAAATCTAAGATTGATTCTATAAATTAAATACAAGAATTTATTTCATATATTTAATTTCAAAAGTAGTACCACAATCTATTTTAGAATCTACTTTAATATATCCTCCATCTTTTTCAATGATATTCTTGGCTAGATTTAAACCTATACCAATACTATCACTTTTACTATTTTCTCCTTTATAAAAACGTTTAAAAATATTTTGTAAATCGGTTTTACTCATTCCTCTTCCAAAATCTTTTATAGTTAATTTTGTATACAAGGAATTTTGTTCTACTTTTATTTCTATTTTTCCATTTTCCTTTGAATGTTCTATAGCATTTTTTATAATGTTGGTCATTGCCTCTAATTCCCAATTGTAGTCTCCTAAAAAGAATGTTTTTTCTTTACTAGTAAATATTATATTTATATTCTTTACTTCGCTTAATATTTCAACATTTTTTATTGCACTTTTTAAAAGTTTTTCAAAGTCAATTTCCTCTTTTTTAAATTCTATTACTCCTGCTTCAATGCGAGATAATTTTAACATAGAAACAATTAAAAAGTTAATGTTCTCTACTTGATGTCTTACATTTTCTATAAAGTCTATTTTGGTTTTCTCCTCCATTTTCGGATTATCCAAAATATTATCTAGCATAATTAAAATAGAAGTTAATGGAGTCTTTAATTGATGTGATATATCAGATATTGAATTTTTTAAAGATATTTTTTCTTTTTTTAAATTTTCGCTTTCTTCTCTTAACATAATCGTTGTTTTATACACTTCATTTTTTAAAATAGAAAGTTCTCCTTCTTCATTGTCTTCAATACCCAATAAATAGTTTCTACGATTGATTTCTTTCATATAATTTGTAATTTCTCTAATTTGGTTTTCTTTCTTTGCAAAATAGAAGAAGAAAAGCAATCCAAATACACAAGCAATAGAAAGTGTAAGCGTACTATTTAAAATAAAAGACATCCAGTAATTCTTTTCAATCGAATAAAGAATTGAAGTTTCTTCGTTTATTCCATATTTATGAAATTCTTCTGGAAATTCACTTTGTTCTTTACTATTCAAAAGTTCTATAATTTCTTGCTCAGTTACCTCAGGGTATTTCTCTTTTATGGTAGATAACAAGCCATATACATACCGGTTTACGCTTGTTTTATATCCTTCATATTCTACAAAAGATACAATCGATGCAATGATACCAAACAATAAAACTAACAGAATCCCCGAAAAAAAAAGTTTCATTCTTTCTGTTTTCATTCTTTATCCACCCTATACCCAACGCCTTTTATGGTTTTGATAATATCATCTGTCCCTAACTTTTCACGTATTCTTTTTATAAACTACAACCCGCCGCAAGCAACGGGGTTTTAATCGGAATCACTCAGT
>CAQBKK010000012.1 GCA_948760655.1 uncultured Bacilli bacterium
ATAGCTTTAGCAATACGCAAATAATCAAATCCTTGATGTTTATAAAAGTTTTTATCTTCAACACTTAAAACAGCCTGAATTAAATTAGGAGAAATTTTTTCTAAATCCACCCATTCACTTGTTCCACTTCCTTGATAAACCAAAGTATTATTTCTATCATAAATATACATCTGCCCAATATTAGTAAGTTCAAGTTTAGGACTAAAATAAGCATAAGTATATAAACCAACTAAAACGACGACAAAAGAAACAAATAGAAAAACACAAAATTTAAGAAGAAATCGCACTTTTCGCATAGGAATTCACCACTCTTAGTATGTTATAAATAAAAAAAAATATAAGCTAAAAAATATAAATTAAAATGTGTTAGAAAAACGAAACATAAGTGGAAAAACGTTTAAGGCACTTTTCAGTTAAAAAATATAGTTTATAATGAAATTATAAAAAGAAGGAATTTGAATGAAAACAATAGGAATTATAGGAGGTATGCGTTATGAATCTACTCGACATTATTACCAAAGAATAAACAATAAATGAACACTTTTGAAATTTTACTTGCAGAAATATTGGCTATAGAAAAAGCAGGTGCAGATTATATTATAATCGCAACCAATACAATGCACAAACTTGCAGATGCCATCCTAAGCAAAATCAAGATTCCTTTAGTTCATATTGCAGATTGTGTAGCAGAAAAATGTCTAGAAAAGAAAAAAATATTGGACTTTTTGGAACAAAATACACAATGACAGAAGATTTGAAGAATTATGTAAAGGAAAAATCAAAAAAATATTATATTGAGATTAATTGAAGAAGAAAAGATAGAAGGAATCATTTTAGGATGTACAGAAATAGAATGTTAATTAAACAAAGTGATAGAAAGATACCAATATTTGACAGGACAGAATCTAGCATAAATAGTATTGTAGAATCTATCTTAGAAAGAAGGTAAAATAATTTTCTATTTATCTTTTTTTTATGAAATTTTAAATTGCAGTCACATATTCCATATGCTATAATGACCTAGAAAAAAGAGGTGCTTTTGTATGCCGTTTCCAAGATTTAATTTACAACTTTTTAAAAACGAAGAAATAATTCATGAAGAAATATATGAAAATAAAGGGAACGAAAACCGTATAGAATGCAACTGTTTAGGATACAATACCATTTTAGATTTAGAAACAGAAACACTAACACGAGAAAACGAAGAATTTGAATTTTTTCTTGCTATTCAAAAGAAATGTTGTACAATACACTTAAAACAAGAAAATTTAGAATTTGATATACAAGTCGATGACTGTAATTTAAAGAAAGAATTAAATAAAATAACATTAGAATATACGATAGAAACTGACGATGCCAAAAACAAAATAGTAATCATAGGAAAGGAAGAATAAAATGAGTGAAGAATTAGAAAGCATTCTAAATGAAATGTTAGAAGAAAAAAAAACAGTAGAAATAAAAGTATCCAATCGTCCTGATTTATGTGACTATCAATACGATGGAACCTTTGCCCTTGGAAAAAAACTAAAGAAAAATCCTATGGAAATAGGAGAATACCTAGTACAAAAATTAGAAACCTTTCCAACATGTAAAGAAAAATTTTCAAAAATTGAATGTGTACGTCCTGGATTTATTAATTTTACTTTAAGTGATGCCTATATAAACGAATTATTAACAAAAATGGCAAACACTGAGAAATTTGGAATTACAATGCCAGAGTCTGAAACCATTATCATTGACTATGGGGGAGCAAACATTGCAAAACCTCTTCATATTGGCCACTTAAGACCAGCAATTATTGGAGAATCAATAAAACGAATATTAAAATACATGAACCAAACGGTTATATCTGACGTCCATTTAGGAGATTATGGATTACAAATTGGCCAAGTCATTTATGGCTTAAAAGAAGAAAATATCAAACCATCAGAAATAACCATTGAAAAACTTTCTGAAATTTATCCCAAAATAAGTGGACTATGTAAAGAACAAGAAAGTATCAAAGAAATTTGTGAAAATATTACAAAAGACTTACAAGATGGAAATGAAGAATACCATGCATATTTAAAAAAAATAGCAGACATTTCTAAAAAAGATATAAAAAAAATGTATGATTATCTTGGAGTCTCTTTTGATTTATGGTTAGGAGAATCAGATGCTTACAAATATATTCCAAACGTAACAAAAGAATTAGAAGAGAAAAATCTTTTAGAAACGAGTGAAGGTGCAAGAATTGTTCATGTAGAACAAGAAGAAGACAAAATAGAAATACCTCCTTTAATATACCAAAAATCAAATGGTGGTTATCTATATGGAACAACAGACTTAGCAACCATTTACCAAAGATTTCTTGACTTTAACCCTCATAAAATTTTATATATAGCGGATAAAAGACAAAACCTACATTTTACCCAAGTATTTCGTGTTGCCAAAATGTTAGATAGTACCAAAGAAATTGACTTTGAATTCCTTGGGAACGGAACCATTAATGGCAGTGATGGACGTCCCTTTAAAACAAGGGCAGGAAATACCCCTAAACTAGAAGCTTTATTTGAAGAAACCAAAGAAACATTTTTGAATAACGATTTAAAAGAAGTAGAATATAATGAAAGTGACCTAGACAAAATTGTAAATTCCATTATAAAATTTGCCGACTTACAAAACAATCGTGAAAAAGAATATATATTTGATAGTGAAAAATTTTCAAAAGTTACTGGAAAAACGGGGCCTTACATACTATATACTTATTTAAGAACAAAAAAAATCATTAAAAATAATGAACAATTTGTAGACAACTTAGGAAAAACAATATATAATGTTCACGACCGAAACGTAAGACGAAAATTATTAGAACTGGATAGCATGATGCAATACGCATTTAAAACTCGAATGTCTTCGGTCATTGCTAGTTTTCTATATGATTTGTGTGTATTAGTGAATGCATTTTATGAAAACAATCATATTAATAATTTAGAAGACAATAAAAAGAAAACCGATTGGGTAACATTACTTGATTTAACAACAAAAATAATAGAAACCTTGTTAAATTTATTAGTAATTGAAATTCCATCGAAAATGTAGGAGGAAATTTTATGAATTTAAAAGATATAAGTAAAGAAGAACTAGAAAGTATGTCTTATGATGATTTAGCTTTTGCTTTACTAACAGAAAAAAAAGGAGCAATGAAAATCATTGATTTATTTAACGAAATAGGAAAATTAATAAATCTTTCTTCTTCTATTATTGAAGAAAAAATTGGAGATTTTTTTGAAATGCTTACATTAGACAAAAGATTTATTATGCTAGATGATGGCTCATGGGATTTACGTGTTCGTCATGCCCAAAAAATTGTAATAGATGATGAAGAAGAAGAGGTAGCACCAGAAGACATAGAAGGGTTAGAAGAAACAGAAGAAGAGGAAGAAGATATCTTCTATGATGAAGAAGACGATAACGATGCAGATGACGATTTAAAAGATTTAGTTGTTATTGACGAAGAAGAAGAGAGTATGTAGCTATTCTTTTTTCTTTATAATAAAAATAAATATAGGAAGAGGAGTAAGATATGGAAGAAAGATTAGAGGCCATAGTAAAAAGATTTAAAGAAATAGAAGCAGAATTAATGTCTCCAGAAGTTATGCAAGATTTTAAAAAAGTGAGTAAACTCTCAAAAGAGCAAAGAGACTTAGAAAATATTGTCAAAAAATATGAAGAATACAAAGAGGCAAAAAAAAGTATAAAAGAGGCAAAAAGTCTAATAAACGATCCAGAACTTCGTGAAATGGCAGAATTAGAACTTATTGAAAATACAAAAAGATTAGAAAACCTAACAAAAGAATTAGAAATAATGTTAATTCCAAAAGACGAAAACGATGGAAAAAACGTTATTATGGAAATTCGAGGGGCAGCAGGAGGAGACGAAGCAAATATTTTTGCAGGAGATTTATTTAGGATGTACACATACTATGCAGAAAAAAATAATTGGAAACTAGAAATAGTAAATGAAATTCCTGGAACTAGTGGAGGGTTTTCGCAAGTAGAATGTATGATAAAAGGAGAAAATGTGTATTCCAAACTTAAATATGAAAGTGGAGCGCATCGCGTACAAAGAGTACCAGAGACAGAATCACAAGGAAGAGTTCATACCTCAACAGCAACAGTTGTTGTTATGCCAGAAGTAGAAGATATTGATATAGAAATCAAAGAAAGCGATTTAAAAATTGACGTGTACCATTCAAGCGGAGCAGGAGGACAATCAGTAAACACCTCAAACTCTGCGGTTCGTATCACGCACTTACCAACAAATACAGTAGTTACTTGTCAAAACGAACGAAGTCAAATGAAAAATAAAGAACAAGCAATGTCAATTTTAAAAGCAAAAATTTATGATAATTTAGAACAACAAAAAAACAGCGAAATGGAGTCTGTTAGAAAAAGTAAAGTAGGAACAGGAGATCGTTCAGAAAAAATTAGAACATACAATTATCCACAAAATCGTGTCACAGATCATCGAATTAACTTTTCAATTATGGAACTAGACCGAGTAATGGATGGAGGATTAGAGCCAATTATCACCGCCCTAATTACAGAAGATCAAAAAAGAAAATTAGAAGGTAAATGATGTTTAAAGAAAAAACCTTAACAGAACGTGATATAGAACTCTTAAGAGAAAAATACAAAGAAGATTTAGAAGAACAAATCAAAAAAGTAAAAGAAAACTATCCTGTACAATACTTAATAGGAAATGTTGATTTTCTAAATACAAATATCCTAGTAAATGAAAACGTTTTAATTCCACGTTTTGAAACAGAATACTTGTGCGAAAAAATATTACAAAAAATAGATAAAACAGCTAGTTTCAATTGTTTAGATATTGGAACAGGAAGTGGTTGCATAGCAATAATACTAGCCAAAAATACAAAATGCAAAGTAACGGGAATAGATATTTCTAAGAGTGCCCTAAAAGTTGCCAAAGAAAATAGTATAAGAAATACCGTCTCTATAAAACTAATACAAAAAGATATACTAACCGACGAATTAGAAGAGAACTACGATATAATCATTTCCAATCCACCCTATGTGGATAAGTTAGAAACTGTAGATGAAACAACAAAGTATGAGCCACAAAATGCATTATTTGCAGAGCACAATGGATTAATCTTTTATGAAGAAATCCTAAAAAAAATAAAGAACAAACCAAAACTAATAGCCTTTGAAATAGGAGAAAAACAGGGAAATACAATCTTAAATCTAGCAAAAAAGAAATTTCCAGAAGCTAAAATCACGCTAGAAAAAGATTTATGTAAGAAAGATAGATATATTTTTATAGAACAGGAATAAATATAGACGAATTACTTTCATTTGAAACATTCTCTGGAATAAACAAAATATTTTTGCATAAAATAAAAAAGAACATTCAATATTTATGATTGTTTATTGCCATAGAATAGCCCACCTAAATCAATCTTGAATTAGGTGGATTTCTTTTATATACAACAAAAAAATAAAAAAAAGCAAAGAATTGTCAAGAAATAATGAGTCATCTTTTACAAAACTTGACAATTGCTACTAGAAACGTTAAAATTAGAATAGAATTAGTAACAGGAAGTCACTTATGAGTCACTTAGAAAGAATAAAATGTTATTAATAAAGGAGTAAAAGAAATGATTCAGTTAATTTATTATGCGTTATTTATTATAACTCTTTTATATGGGGTGTACTTTGTAATTACAGGATTACTAGCATTTAAAAAAGAGGAAACGCGAGTTCGAGCATTTAGAGCCAGAACAAAATTTGCAGTATTAATTGCAGCTAGAAATGAAGCCCTTGTAATTGAAGATTTGATAAAAAGTTTAAAAGACCAGAATTATCCAGATGATTTATATGATATATATGCTTTAGTAAATAATTGTACAGATAATACTTACGAAGTAGCAAAAAAAGCTGGAGCCAAAACATTAAACGTAACAGTACCAGTAAAATCAAAAGGAGACGTCCTAAAATTTGCCTTTAAAAAGTTAAAGAAAAAGGATTATGATGCTTACATAGTATTTGATGCAGACAATGTGGTACACCCAGAATTCTTAAAAATAATGAACAATACATACCAGTCAGGGTATAAAGTGGCGCAAGGAAGAAAAGATAGTAAAAATATGGAAGACAATTGGTTAAGTGCAAGCTACTCTCTATTTTACTATATTCAAAATTTCTTCTTTAATAAAGCTCGCATGAAAATTGATGCAGCAGCAGCAATTAATGGAACAGGATTTATGGTAGCAAAAAGTGTAATAGAAGAAGGATTTGATCCAAAAACCGTTACGGAAGACATAGAATTATCAATTATATGTGTACTAAGAGGACATAAAATTGCTTATATAGAAGATGCCATAACTTATGACGAACAACCAACGAAATTTGTAGACTCGTGGCACCAAAGAAGTCGTTGGAGTAAAGGAATCATTGAATGCAGTCGTCTATATCGCCGGGAATTACTTGCAAAATGGATAAAAGATAGAGACTTCTCTTGTATAGATAAATTCATGTTTAGTATAGCACCTTATATTCAAATTTTAGGTGTCATACTAACAATTATATTAGGAATATTTTATATAGTAGGGATTGAACTAAATGATGTATTCTCATACTTTTTCTCACTAGGATTTGTATGTTTTGCTATAGGATACTTAGTAGAAGTCATTATCAATATGTTTGTAAGTGTATATTATAAAAGAGATATGTATGAAAACTTACACGGAATCTTCTTATTTATGGCATTTATGATTTCATGGATTCCTATCAATGCTATATGTTTATTTAAAAAAGATTTAAAATGGGTAGAAATTTCACATAATCGTAAAGCAAATTTAGACGTTTTAGTAAACGAAAACAATTAATTGAATAAAAAATAAACAAATAAGACATAATTATTTAGGTGATAAAAAATGAAAAAAATAATTATAGTCTTATTTTTATTTACTATAATTTTGTTAATAAAGAGTGAAAACGAAGAATACATTATTCCTGATAGTGCCATAAGATTTCGTGTAATAGCAAACGGAAACACATTTGAAGACCAAAGCACAAAAATGGAAATTAAGAATAATATAGAAGACATATTAATGAAAGATCTAATTACAGTAGAAAATAAACAAGATGCTAAAGAATTAGTAAATAACAAAATGCCAGAAATAAAAAATCTATTAAATAATTATAATATAAATTATGATATAAATTATGGTGACAACTATTTTCCAGAAAAGTCATACAAAGGTGTAAAATATGAAAGCGGCATGTATGAATCTCTAGTGGTTACTTTAGGAAGTGGGAAAGGAGAAAACTGGTGGTGTGTTTTATTTCCTCCATTATGTCTTATGGATGCAACAAATAGTGATACAACAGATGTAGAGTATCAATTCTTTGTAAAAAACTTAGTCGAAAAATATATGTAATCTTTTTTAAGTCTCCTAGTATATTTTACTAGGAGGTTTTTTTATGAAAGAAATCATTTCTCTTTTTATTATTGCAGTAGCTTTAAGTATGGATACATTTTCATTATCACTAGGAATTGGAACATCTAAAATTTCTAAAAAAAGAATGTTCTTCTTTGCACTATTAGTAGGAGCAATGCACTTTTTAATGCCATTATTAGGAGCCTTTTTAGGAGAAAAATTAGTTTCTTTCTTTACACTAAAAAGTAACTTCTTACTAGGAGCCATTTTAATATACTTAGCCATTACCATGTTAATAGAAATCATTCATCCTGATGATAAAGAACAAAATATGAGTATAATAAATATGTTCCTACTTGCCATAAGTGTATCAATTGACTCTTTCTCTACAGGAATTGGACTAACAGCCATAACAAGCAATAGACTAATTGCTGTTATGATTTTTTCAAGTGTAAGTTTTTGTTTTACTTATACAGGATTATTAATAGGAAAGTATGCGAATCATCTCTTAGGCACCTATGCTACCGTTTTAGGTGCAATCCTACTTATCGTAATTGGTTTATTTCATTTATGCCATTTTTAGCTCTTTACTTTTATAAAAAAATAGATTATTATTTATTTAAGCGAGACGCTTAAATTTAAGTGCTTGCCATTTTGGGACAAACACTTTCCTTTTTATTGGATAGTGTTTTTTTTATACCAAAACCCCTCGTTAAATAGTTTTCTACCTATAGATAACTAAGAGTATAATTATTACTAGTAAAAGTAAGATCAAAAAATCTTTCTTCGACATCATCGTAACCACCTCGCACTTCTTAATAGAAATTTAAAGTGGCAAACAAGAAAACTTTCGCCATCTCGCAAATCCACTACCAAAGGAACAAAAGAATCACAAATCACCAATTTCATAAATTGATAGAATAAAATTAAAATGTACTAAGCAAATACTAATTTTTTTAATTAATTCATAAAATAAAACAAATAAAATGAAAAAAATAACAAAATTTCTAAAAGAATTTATTTTTTTTGCTATCTATAGAACAAGAGAGGTCTAAATTTGACAATTAAGAAATAAAATTATATAGTTAATAAGGATTAAAGGACAGTGGTTTATATGAAAAAACTTCTCATCCAAGGTGGAAATCTATTATCAGGTACTATCAAAATAAATGGGGCGAAAAATAGTGTAGTAGCATTACTACCAGCAGCTATATTATCAGATGAAGAAACAACAATATACAATGTACCAAATATTACAGATGTCTCTGTCCTAAAACAAATTATAAAACTGTTAAATGGCAAAATAACAGAACAAGAGAATAATATAAAAATAGATGCTAGTAACATCATAAATACAACAATTCCAGAAGAACTAGCCAGTCGTCTTCGAGCTTCCTACTATTTTATGGGAGCGTTATTAGCAAAATTTAAACATGTTGAAATCTATTTTCCTGGAGGATGCAACTTTGGAGCCCGCCAAATAGATCTTCATCTAAAAGGATTTGAATCTTTGGGGGCTACTATCAAAATAGAAGAAAATAAATTTATTATTGATGCTAAAGAATTAAAGGGAACAAAAATATGTTTAAATTTAGCAAGTGTTGGAGCAACAGTAAATCTAATGCTCGCAGCAGTAAAAGCAGAAGGAGAAACCATTATCTATAATGCTGCCAAAGAGCCAGAAATAGTAAACATAGCTACATTTTTAAACAATATGGGAGCAAATATTACAGGAGCAGGAACAAGCACAATAAAAATTATAGGAGTAAAAAAACTAGGCAAGGCCATCGTTGAAGTTATCCCTGATCGTATTGAAGCTGGAACATATATCATTGCGGGAGCATTACTTGGAAATAACTTAAAAGTAACCAACATAATACCAGAACATATCTCTTCTTTATTGGCAAAATTAATAGAAATGGGAGTAAACTTTGAACTTACAAATAATGAAATCACTCTAAATAAATGTGAAAATTTAAAACCAATAGACATAAAAACCCAAGTATATCCAGGGTATCCAACCGATCTTGCCCAACCCATCTGTGTTTTACTAGCTCACGCAAAAGGTATTTCCCATATTGAAGAAACAATCTATACAAAAAGAATGGGACATGTGGAATATTTAAAGAAAATGGGCGCCAATATTGAAATAATAGAAAATGTTGAAAAAATTACAGGGCCTACAAAATTTCATGGAACAAACGTCGAAGCAAGTGACTTACGTGCTGGAGCAACACTTTTTCTTGCCGCTCTAACTGCTAATGAAAAAACTATTATTACCAATGTAGAATATATACTAAGAGGCTACGAAAATATTGTAAAAAAACTTTCTGGTGTTGGTGCTAATATTCGTCTAGAAGAAATAGAATAATAGTAGAAAACTATTATTTTTTTTGGGGTGAAATATGAAATTCAAAATAGCAACAATAATTGGTATAGGTATGATTCTAACCATAGGCATTTATTTTCATACAGGAGAAGATAATATAAGTGTATTGGCTTTAGGAGATGGAATATCTACAGGAATGACAGTTTACCATGTAGAAGGATACGATTACAATGAATATCTTATAGAATTTCTAAATGAAGAAAACAAACTAGGAACCTATTACAAATACTTCAATGAAGTAGATGAAACAGCAAGCAATTTAGTAATAAAAATGCAAAATAATATGGCAAATATTGATAAAAAAATAAAACTAAAACAAGCTATAAAAGAAACCGATATAATCACAATTTCTTTGGGTATGGACGAACTAAATAATTATGCTAAAAAAAATATTCTTGGTTCCACAAAAATAAATGGATTTTTAAAAAAATATGAGGAAGTTATCACATCAATCCGAAAATTAAACGATAAAAAAATATATATAATTGGGTTATACGAAAGTACACTTATAAGCAAATCAAAAATAGAAAAAATAAATTTGGAATTACAAAATCTAGCTCAAAAAAATAATTGTATATTTATTGATATATCTAATATTACAGAAAATAAAGAATTTTTTATTCAGAAAAATAATTATTACTTAAATTATAAAGGACAAGAATATATCTTTCAAAAAATAAAAGAAACACTAGAAACACCAACGATGTTAATTGTATAAAATAAGGGATTGTCAATTTTTTGATATGTGGTATAATACGAAAAGAAAGAAATTACTATGCCCGAAAGTTGGGTATGGCGAAAGGAGCGTAATATGAGAGCGAATATTCATCCAGAAATGAAGGAAACAACTATTAAATGTGCTTGTGGAGCTTCATTCAAAACAAGATCTACAAAAGAAAATATTGAAGTTGAAATTTGTAGCGAATGTCATCCTTTCTATACAGGAAAACAAGGAAGCAACAAAAGAACTGGAAATATTGAAAAATTTAATCGTAAATATGGTTTAAATGATGAAAAGAAAGCTGCTTAACAGCTTTTTTTATGTTATAATCGAGGTGTGAGGAAAATGAAAAAAATTAAATATGTATTTAAAATGATAGAAAATATAAATAAAGAAACAGAAAAAAAGAAGATACAAATTATTTTTGATATAGTATTGTGTAAAATAAAGTATAAAGCAAGTCTAACAGATTATGATTATTTTGAAATGTATAAAATGACTGCTTTTGAGCGTGATACAATAGTAACTAAAGGAAAAAATGAAGAGTATATAAAGAAATACAACAATTCAAAATATACAAAATATATAAACAATGCTTTAGAATTTCATAAAACCTTTACAAAATTTTTAAATCGCAATTGGTTAGAATTAGAAAATGTAAAAGAATTTAAAGCTTTTTGTAACAATCATCAGTCAATAGTAGCATATACAATGAAAGATTATAAGCCAATAGAAACAAAAAACATCAATTTAGAAAAAATATACAAAGAATTAAAAGAAAAGAAATTTCTATTTGTAGAAGAACAAGTTTTCATATCATCTAGTTTAAAGAAAATTGCTCCTAGTGCAAATATGAAAATAAAAATAATTACTTTATTAGGAAAAGTTTTAGCATCTTTTCTCTATATAGAAGAAGAAAATACATTTTTTGTACCCATTGATATAGAAACAGGAGAAATAACAACTGCTTTAATAGATGAGAACAAAAATGTTTATGAAAAATATCCTAAAACAAATAAAAAAATAACAAATTTAAAAGTTCCCAATTTTGAACGTTTAAAAGAAATTTGTGAACTTGCCTCTTTAGAAACTCCGAGCGTTGGATATATAGAATGGAATTTAAAAACTGAAGACAAAAAATGTTTTTTAATGAGTGCCAGTTCAAATCCTAACCACAATTTATATCAAAGACCTCCGCATAGACATTCAAATATAGGATATATTCCTATATTTAAAAAAATAGAAGAAAGGAAGATAGAAGAGTGAAAATATTTATCGGTTCTGATCATCGAGGAGCACTATTAAAACAAAAAATAATTGCCATACTTAAAGAAGATGGATTAGAAGTAATAGATACAAAATTACAAAACAAGGAAGCAGATGATTATCCTGATTTTGCATTTGAAGTAGGAAACAATGTTTTAAAATATAAAGATGCCTTAGGAATTTTAATTTGTGGAAATGGAATAGGAATAAGTATCGCTGCAAATAAAGTAAATGGAATCCGCTGTGCTCGTATTTTAAACGAAGACGATGCTTTTAAAGCAAAAAATCATAATGGTGCCAATGCAATAGCTATAGGCGCAGAAGAAGGTATTCATCATGCTATGGAAATGATTAACGTTTTTATAACTACCAAACCAGCTAATGAAGATAGACACTTAAAAAGAATTAATAAAATCATAAGTTATGAACAAGGAACATATAATGAATTATAAATTATTAATATATGTATTTAACATCATGTTGTGTATATTTTCTCTAAGTGGAATAAACTTTGAAAAAATAATCAAAAAAAATAGAGTGATAGAAACAAGGGTACTAATCATTATTTTAGGATTAGTTCTAGCTTATCTACTAACCAACTTTATTTTTGATTTTTTAAGTAGTAGTAAAATAATATAAGGGATGATACAAGTGAAAAATAAAATACTTTTAGGAGTAGTAATTATTTTAAGTATTGTAACAATGATAGTGATCGAAGTAAAAGAAAAACTCGATCACTCTTTTTTTGAACCAGAAAAAGAACCAACAATCAATATAAAAACTCCAAACGATACAATAGAAAATATAGACTTAGAAGAATACTTAATAGGTGTTTTAGCAGCAGAGATGCCAGCATCATTTCATGAAGAAGCGTTAAAAGCCCAAGCAGTAGCATCAAGATCCTATGCACTTTATAAAATGAATCACAATACTGGAAATTCTTACGACATCCTAACCGATGTAACCAATCAATCTTATATTACGAAAGAAGAAATGAAAGGAAAATGGGGGAATGATTATGAATTTTACTTAAATAAAATTACAAATGCTGTAAAAGATACACAAAAAGAAGTTATGTATTATGATAATCAAGTAATAGAAGCATTCTACTTTGCTATGAGTAATGGAACTACAGAAGATGCTCAAAGTGTATTTTCTGAAAATCTTCCCTATATCAAATCAGTAGAATCTTCTTGGGATAACGAAACACTAAAAAATTTTATAGTAAAACAATCATTTACAAAGCAAAAGTTTTGTGAACTTCTAAATCTAATTTCATGTAATACAATAAACATTGATAATATAAATCGTTCTAATACTGGTCGAGTAAATAAAATAACAATAAACAATCAAGAATTTTTAGGAACAGAAATAAGATCAAAATTAAATCTTCGCTCCACTGATTTTAGCCTTGAAATAGAACAAGAGAATATAAGTATTACAACGAAAGGATATGGGCATGGAGTAGGGATGAGTCAGTATGGTGCAAATGGAATGGCAAAAGAAGGATACACCTATAAAGAAATATTAAATTACTACTATAAGGATATAACAATCAATAAAATGGTATAAATATCTTGCTTTTGGGAGAAACTATCCATTAGGAAGGTGAGAAAATGACCAAAAGAAGATTAAAAGGATATGTAAAACCGGTTTTACTTTTTACTGTTTTAAGCATAGTATTTGTATCTTTTATGCTGGTAACAAAAAATTTAAAACCAAAAGAAACCCAAGAAGAAAGTGATGCATATGTTATCAATTCTATAATTGATGTTGTAACTCCTGTTGTTTCAACACCAGAAGAAGCAAAAATAATTAAACCATATACAAGTGATAAAGTAGCAATTGATAAGTCTTTTTATGCAAAAGATGACACAGAAGAGCACCAACAAAATTCTCTAATTTACTATGAAAATACTTATTTACAAAATAGTGGAATTGTTTATTCAAGCGAAGAAGAATTTGAAACTGTAGCAGTATTAGATGGAACAGTAATTGATGTAAAACAAGATGAGTTACTAAATACTATAGTTTATGTTTCTCATAATAGTAATTTAACAACTATCTATTATGGATTAAAAGATGTCAATATAAAGGTAAATGATTCAATAAAGCAAAACAATGTAATAGGTAGAAGTAGAGATAATAAATTCAGCACAAAAGCTAATAGTATATTATTTGAAGTAAATTATAACGGTCAAGTACTAAATCCTGAAAACTTCTATGAAATGAATTTAAATGATTTAAATTAAGAATAAACCCCCCCAGCAACAATATAGTTGTATTAGGGGGTTATTTATTAAATGAATAAAAATGAAAGAATTATAGAAGAAGCAAATTATATAATAAATACACAAGAAACTTTAAGAAATGTTGCTAAGCACTTTAATGTTAGTAAGAGTACAGTCCATAAAGATATGCAAGAAAGACTACAAGAAATCTCTCCTGAAATGAATAAAAAAGTACGAAATATTTTGAATAATCACTTATTAGATAGACATATAAAAGGAGGTTTAGCAACACAAGAAAAATACAAAAAAGGATAGTGATAATTATGAAGAAAAAAGAATATGTCATCAATATTTGCGATAATTATTTTCTATTGTTAAATAAAGATCAAATTCTTTGTAAAGAATTTAAAAGTTTGAAAGAAGATCAGATAATAAACATAAATCTTTTTATTGATGAATTTAATAAATTTTTAAAAGAAAATCATATAAGAATTCCACTTTTTGGGTGGATAGTTACTTTTATAAAGAATAAGCATTTAAATTCTGTTGTATTAGAAAAATACCAAGAAATCTTTAGTGATTATTTTTCAAAAATAAAAATTAAAAATATAGAAGAAATTTTAAAATTAGAAAATGATAATAGTTTTATGAATATATGCCAAAATTATATCGACTACTATTATATGAAAAAAAACCAAGTACAACTAGTAAGAATCAATCCGCTTATCTTCAATAATAATTATAATAAGGTAATTAATCATCTATTGACGAATATCTATAAACCAGAAAAATTAATTGTTTTTGGAAGTAGTGAAAACATTTCCAAAACAGCTGAAAGTATAAATAAAAATTTGGGGGTTTCAGTAATTTTTCCAGAAAAAACAAAAGAATACATAGTAGAAGAATATAAAAAGCTAAACTTGTAAAATTTCACTAAAATAAAAGAATCATACTAATATTTGAATAAAGCCAGATATTAGTTTTTTTATAAGTCATCAGATAAATTTTTTGTCACATATTTTTTCTAATATAGTTAATTTATAATATTGAGTATCCAAATAAAATTATAGTATATATTTAAAACAATAATTTTAATATTTGCAGTATGAAATTTGTATTTTTTTGTCATTTTATGGTATAATTGCAGATAGTAAACTAGGTGAGGGAGAAGTAGAAGTATATGATAAAAATTGTAATTATAGAAAATGATGAGAAAACACAAGTAGAAATAAAACGAATTTTAAGAGAAATGTCAATTCTAAAAGATGAGGAAGTAAAAATTGATTACTTTACAAAATTTACAAGTGACTTAAAAGAAATAATTAATGACATTTCTGAACATAAAATATATATCGTAGATATTAAATTAGATTCAAAAGTAAGTGGTATTGATATAGCAAAATATATAAGAGAAAAAGATTGGGAAAGTGAAATTATTTTTATAACGAATCATGACAAAATGTTTGAAACAACTTATCGTAGTGTATATGAAGTATTTGATTTTATAGTAAAATTTCATGACTTTGAGCCAAGATTAAAAAGAGATATAAAAACTATTTTTAAAAGAAATTTTGACAATAAAATGTTTCGATATAGTAACAATAATTTTAGTATTCAAGTATATTATCGCTCTATAACATATATTTATAGAGATAAAGAATCAAGAAAAATAATAATTAATACTGATAAAAATCATTATTCAGTAATTATGCCTTTAACAGATTCGTTAAATTATTTAGATAGTAGATTTAAAATGGTGCATCGAGCATGTATTGTGAATACAGATAGAGTAGAATCATATCAATGGGCAAAGGGATACTTTGTATTAGATAATGGTCAAAAGGTAGAAATATTATCTAAAAAATTTAAAAAGGAGATCATGGATTACTATGAAAGCAATAATTGATTTGTTTTTTTCAATATTAGTGATATACATATGTACAATATTATATGACGTTTGTTACGCTAAACTAAATAATAAAAAGAAATATTTTAATGTAAGAACATTAGGAATATCCTTAGTTTTTACTTTAATGATATTGTTAGGTAATTACAAAAATAATATCATTTTTAAAATTCTAATTAATTCTATAGCAATATGTGTAAACTTTAAATTGATTTTTAAAGACAATATAAAGAAGATAGTTATAAATTATATTATGTTATACTTAATTCTAATTTTATTAGAATTGGTTGTTACATACTCTTTTTCATTTATTACAATTTTTAATGAATCTTCTATAGAAACATCATTAATACACTTTAGATTATTCTTATCAATTGTAATAAGTTTCATTGAATATACACTTATATCTATAAAAAATATGAGAAAATATTTAAAAAAATTAATTATATTTTTTGAAAATAACGTAAATGCGAGTAATATTGCATATTTAATGTTTTTAACTATTTCAATTTTGGGCTTATTAGATATAAATAATTATTTTAATAACAATTCAATTAATATGATTATATTTTTATTAATTATTTTTGTCATACTTTTCGCTTTGGTAATTAGATTAAAGTATAATGAAGACATTTTAAAATTAACTAATAGAAAATTGATAGATTATAACGATAATTATAGCAAATTTTTAGATGAGTATAAAATTTATAAACATAATATTAATCATAAATTGTCAGCTATGAAATCCTTTGGAAATAAAAAGATAAATGCTTTAATCGACGATTTATTAGAAGAAGAAACGAATTTTAGTATTAGAAATAACGAGATTTATAACATACCAAATGGAATTAAAGGAATTGTGGCTGAAAAATTATATAATAAAGAGTATGATGTACTAATAGATAACAAAGTAGAAAACGATCCATTTAGTAATCTTGATCCAAAAACATTTAATAGTATATCTGAAGCATTAGGTATAGCACTCGATAATGCTGTAGAAGCAAGTGAAGAAACAAAAAATCCTATTATAATTATGGACTTGTATGAAGATAAAGAAAATTTATATTTAAAAGTTGGAAATAACTACTGTAATAATATTGATTTAGACGAGTTGGGAAATAAATATTATTCTACTAAAAATCGTGGTAGTGGATTAGGATTATTTTCAATTAAACGCAATAATTTAGTAAAAGAAAAAATTGAAATTATAAATAGCTTCTTTTATATCGAATTGCAAATAAAAAAAGCACGCTAGTTAAACGCGTGTTTTTAAATTAAAGCATTTCTTTAGGACATTCAGTTTCATCCCAAATTCCTAATACAGTAAATGTTGAAACACTATTATTAGATACTTTAGCTAAAGTTGATAATACATTTGCAAATATATTAGCCATTATAAATCCCTCCTTTCTTGCCTAAATATCTATATAAAAAATATTTAAACCACAATTAATTTTTATAATATTTATAATTGTTATATGGAATATGAAATATTTTATAAGTAAGAGGACAAATGCATAAAGCATTCATCATTAAAATAAAACTAATAATTTCTCTAAAATTTTGATTTTGAATAAATAGATTGAATAATACAAAGATTAGGGCTATAAAAATGGATAATAATTTGTTCACAATTCTTTTTTTTCTGTTTAAAAGTGGTCTTTTTGGAGTATCAGCTGGAGCCCATAAAAGAATACTTAGAATTCCAATTACATTCCCAATAATTAATATAGAATTCGAAAAAACTATGTATTTTATAAACAAAGGTAAAAAAATATAGACGCTTAATGTTGTAATCCAACAATATATATTTTTTGTTGCATGAATGCCAAACGAAAATCCTCGTAATAAAGAATACAATAACAAAGATAACAAAGTTATTTTCAAAGTACCTAAAATAGCCGATAATAAAAGTACCACTGCCATCTTAGTAATAAAAGAATATAATGATTCTAAAGTATATCGAAATATATTTACTTGTTTTTCAGAACAAGCATTATTGTTTATTAAATAATTTAATGTATGATTAACAAATACTTCTTTCATACTTTTACACCCAAAACGATAATAGCATTTTTTAGAATAAATATTTTTTCCTTAGTATAAATGAAAAAAAATATGGTTTAAAAAGAAAATAAAAGTATAAAAAAAAGAAAAAACGGAAAAATAAAACAAAATATGTGTTTTTTAAACACGTTAAAACAAAAAGTGCAAAATTTGTCGAACGCATTTTGTTGTTTGTGTTTGAATCAAGTGGTAAGGTTAATACATAAATAAAGAAGAAAGAGGTGCATAAATATGCGTGGAAAAGTAAAGTGGTTTAATAATGAGAAAGGATATGGATTTATTGAATGTAATGATTTAGAAGATATTTTTGTTCATTACTCAGCAATCCATAAAGAAGGATATAAAACTTTGAAAGAAGGAGATATTGTAGATTTTAAATTAATTGAAACTTCTAAAGGATTACAAGCAATTGACGTAGCAACGTCGGAACTTACTACTGTATAAGTAGTTTTTTTTTATAAAAAAAATCGCCATTACAACGATCTATGATTAAAAATATATTTATAACATATCTATTTCTTCTTTTGATAAATTTATATATTTTTGTATTAGGCTTACATCAAAACCATCTTCTACCATCTTTTTAGCAATATCCATAGAATTTTTCTTTGCGCCATCAAGAAATCCTTCTTTAAAACCCTCTTCTTTCATCTCTTCATCAATTTGTCTTTGTAATTCCTCTTCACTACAATAAAATGCCTCATCAAATAATTGTGTAAAATTCTCTAAATTCTTCTTTACCATTTGTATCATCCTATCTCCCTTATAGATTGTTTTTAAGACTTCTTTATCTTCGATTACAAACAAAGCCAAGTCTTTTAATAACCCTTCGTTGATACTATTATAATCTATTTTTTTATAATACGATAGGTTTATATCATAAATTTTTAGTAATTCTGTATATTCTAGGTGATGTTGTTTTTCCATTAATACCGTCTCATAAACAAATTCTCTTTTTCCATAAACTGTATCTCTAGCATTGATATTAATGATTGTAATTGGTTTTAACTCTTTATAACTTTCTGAATTAGTAAGTTGTCTTAATGTTAATTGATAATCATAAGTTAAACTCTTTCTTTTACTTGTCTTACTTCTACTATAATTCACTTCGATTCCAAAATACACTTTCCCATCAAAGAATGGTAAATCTCCTATAGAATTAATAATAGTTGCATGACTTCCAAACTCTGGGTGAACAGGGACTAAATTGTCTTTTAATTCTTCATAAGGTATTCCTGTTGTATGGGCAATAATTCTTGCTACATAGTTTCTTATTTCTTTATTTTCATAAGATAATACTTTTTAATGACTTTATCGTTTAGGTATTTTAATTCCATAAAAAAACCTCCTTCTATTTTATATATACACCTTAAATTAGTGTTTTCCTTTTTTTGGAGGTTATTTTTATAGAGAATAATCTTCTAATCGTGTTTAGTTCTATCCATTTTTATAAAAATAATAATAGAAATAATAAAATATATGATATACTTACCATAAGGAAGGTGAAATATGGAAATTAATATTAGAGGAGATAAAGTATCTATTACAGAGGCAATGCGAGAACAAATAAAAAATAAGCTGAGTAGACTTGAAAAATACTTTGATAATCCAGATACAATAAAAGTACATGTTAATATTAAAATCAAAAGTATATCTCAAATTATTGAGGTAACAATTCCAACAAGTAAATTTACAATACGAGCAGAAGAAAGCCAAGAAGATTTATATACTGCAATTGATTTAATCGTTGATAAACTAGAAAGACAAATACGCAAAAATAAAACAAAATTAAAAAATAAATACAAAAATATAGAAAATTTTGAATTAAATTTAGACTTTGACACAGAAGAGGAAGAAAACGAAAATAAAATTGTAAAACGAAAAAATATGGAAATGAAACCCATGGATGAAGAAGAGGCACTCTTACAAGCGGAACTTTTAGGACATGATTTCTTCGTATTTAAAAATGAAAAAGAAGAATGTGTATCCGTACTATATAAAAGAAAAGATGGATTATACGGGATTATAAATGTACAATAGAAAGCTGACAAAAAAAGTTAGCTTTTTATTTTGAAGTCATCCCTCTTTTACTTGCTATTTAGGACACATTAGTATAAAATAATGAAAGTTTGAAAAAGGGGGAAAAGAATGAAAGGCTATAAATTTATAGGGTATGTAAAAAGTACGAAATACAACCAAATAGATAAAATTTAATCCATGGTTGGGAGGTAAATTTAAATGTATAGATAAAGAAGGAAAAGAAAGAAAATTAAATAAAAAGCAAAGAGTATACTTACATGAAAAATTTTTGATTAAATGTAATTTTGTTGAATTAATTTCAGCATTAAAAGTGACGACTGGAATTTTAGTAAGCATATATGGAGCACTTCAATCAATAAAATATAGAAATATTCTTGGAGACATACCAACAATTACCAAAGAATTTATTTGGGAGGAAAATATTTTAAAAGAGGATAGAGATATTGATAAATTAATAGAATATTGTTCTAAATACATAGATAGTAATAATGAATTTACAGAAGAACAAAAAGAATATTTAAAAATAGCTTGGGGTAGATACTTAAAAGATGAAGGAGAAAATTTAGAATTTAGAACAATGATAAACTTATATAATGATTTATCAAATGTTGAAGTTGAGGATACCCCTTATTTAAATGGCTTTGTAGGAGTATATAAAGACGAACTAAATAAAATATTTTTATTAAAAGATTATGAATATAAAAATAAAACTTTATTCCATGAAACAATCCATCGTTTTTTAAGAGACAATGGTATTCATATTATGACTGCTTTGGACGAAGGATTCAGCGCTGCATTAGAAAAAAAATATTGTGGCGAAACTCCTCTTTCTTATCCTGAAGAAAATGAATACCTCTTATTAATTCGTGAAATTATAGGAAAAGAAAAATTAACATACCTTTTAGAAAATAAAAGAGAGGATGAATTTTATTCTTATTTAGCAGAATGTACAAATAATTCTAAAATCCATGTAAAGGAATTAATAGAATTGACTAAAACAAAAATATGGTATAGGCAAAATCCAAAATATGAAAAAGCCGAGGAGCTAGACAAAGAAATAAAAATGACACTTGCTAGCTGGGCGATTCAAGTAAATTCTAAAAATCAAGAAAATTTTAACATTTTAAATGCTATGAATAGTAAATACCGATTAGATTCGTCGTTTTTAGAAGAAAATTATTTTTATTGGGATACAGAAAATGCTTTTAATTTTTATATAATTGATGATGAAAACAAATACGAATACACTTACTTGTTTGAAGAAAATCAAACACTTGCAAAAATGCACAATAAATAAATAAGTTATGTTATAATATACTTTAAAGAAAAAGGAGAGATACAAGATGGGATTTTTAAGAAAATTAATTGATTCAGAATACAAAGAACTAAAACGTTTTGAGCATATTGCAGACCAAATAATAGCTTTAGACGAGGAAATGCAAAAATTAAGCGATGAGGAATTAAAAAAGAAAACAGAAGAATTTAAAAGTGATTTAGAGAATGGAACACCTTTAGACGATTTAATCATTCCTGCCTTTGCAGTTGTTCGTGAAGCAGCAAGTCGTGTCATTGGTGAAAAACCATACTACGTCCAAATACTAGGAGGACTTGCCATTCATTTTGGAAATATCTCTGAAATGAAAACTGGTGAAGGAAAAACCTTAATGGAAACCATGCCTGCTTATTTAAATGCTTTAACAGGTAAAGGAGTACATATTGTAACAGTTAACGAATTCCTTGCCAAACGTGACTCCGAATGGATGGGACAAATATTTACTTTTTTAGGTTTGACAGTAGGACTAAACTTAAGGGACTTAACACCAAAACAAAAACAAGAAGCCTATAACTGTGATATTACGTATTCAACCAACAACGAAATTGGATTTGATTACTTAAGAGACAATATGGTCGTACAAGCAAGTGATAGAGTACAAAGACCGCTTTATTTCTGTATTGTCGACGAAGTAGACTCTATTCTAATTGATGAAGCAAGAACCCCTTTAATTATTTCAGGAGGACAAGCAAATACAGGAAATCTTTATGTTGAAGCCGATAGAGCTGTTAAAAACCTAGTAAATGAAGAAGATTATACAATAGATGAAAAAGTAAAAAATGTTTCCCTAACCGAAGCTGGAAGCAAAAAAATTGAAAAATTCTTTAGAGTAGATAACTTGTATGATTTATCCAATACGGGATTAGTCCATCATGTCAACCAAGCCCTAAAAGCAAACTATGGATTTAAAAAAGATATTGATTATGTTGTCAGCGATGATCAAGTGGTTATTGTGGACCAATTCACTGGACGTTTAATGCAAGGGCGTCAATTTAGTGATGGACTTCACCAAGCCATTGAAGCTAAAGAACGTGTAACTATCAATGTAGAAACCAAAACAATGGCAACTATTACATTCCAAAACTTATTTAGAATGTATGAAAAACTATCTGGTATGACAGGAACTGCTAAAACCGAAGAAGAAGAATTTAGAAACATCTATAATATGTATGTAATCCAAATTCCAACCAATAAGCCTATTGCTCGTGTAGATTTACCAGATTTAGTTTATGCAGATAGAAATGGAAAATATACAGCAATTGTAAATTGTATTAAAGAAATACATGCTACAGGGCAACCAATATTAGTCGGTACGATTTCTGTAGAAGCCAATGAGCACCTAAGTAAACTACTTACAAAAGCCGGACTAAAACATGAAGTATTAAATGCCAAAAATCATGAAAGAGAAGCAGAAATTGTTGCCAAAGCTGGAACAAAAGGAGCCATTACCATTGCAACCAATATGGCAGGACGTGGAACAGATATTAAACTAACCGACGAAACCAAAGAATTAGGGGGACTTTACGTCATAGGAACAGAACGTCATGAATCTCGTCGTATTGATAACCAATTACGCGGTCGTTCTGGTCGTCAAGGTGATGTAGGTACTAGTCAGTTCTTCGTATCTTTTGATGATGACTTAATGCGTATGTTTGGAACCGATAGAATAAAACAAATTGTCCAAAGTCTAGGGATGACGGGAGACCAAGCCATTCGTTCGAAAGCAATTACAAGAAGTATTGAAACTGCCCAAAAAAAGGTTGAAGGAAACAACTTTGATATGCGTAAAAGCCTACTTGACTATGACAATGTAGTAAATGAACAAAGAACAATTATCTATGAAAGAAGAAATGAAATACTAGACAATGAAAACATTCATGAAACAATTATAGAAATATTTAAAAATACGATTGATAACCTAGTAGATAGTCACATTGAACCAGAAGGATATATAACAGAAGACGATAAAAGTGAAATTGTAGAATACATCAACACAAACTATTTAAAAGACAAATTAATGTCTAGAGAAGACTTAAAAGATAAAAAAGACGAAGAAATCAAAGAAATACTAACCGAACGTATTTTGAATGATTACGAGAAAAAAATTAGTATTGCTCCAAATTTTAGTGAATTTGAACGTGCCATTTCTCTTCGGATGGTAGACTCTCTTTGGGTAGATCATATTAGTAATATGGAACACTTAAAAGAAGGAATTATGTTACGTGGCTATGGACAAGTAAACCCATTACAAGCTTATACAATGGAAGGATTCGATTTATTTGAAAATCTGTTAGACAACATAGATAGAAACACCGCAGAATTTTTACTAAAAGCTAACATTGAACAAAATGTGGAAAGAAAACAAGTCATTAAAGGTATTGCCAACGACGGAAAAGAAAAAGTAAAACAAATGCCAAAAAAAGCAGAGAAAAAAATAGGCAGAAATGATTCATGTCCATGTGGTTCGGGCAAAAAATACAAGCAATGCTGCGGAAAGTGAGATAAATAAAGAGTTTGCGAGGATTTTGCATAGTTAAAAAATGTTAACAAATTCATATTTGTTTGCAAATAATTTAAAAAGTATGGCTTAATGCCCTAAAAATAAAGGATGTAAACAGAAAAAATATGTGAACATCCTTTTAAA
>CAQBKK010000013.1 GCA_948760655.1 uncultured Bacilli bacterium
AAGGAGCAGCAACCTACACTCCAGGTACCTCAAATCAAACGATTAATAGTGGTCAATACTTAAATGGAACCCAGACAATAGCAGGAGACGCGGATTTAGTTTCTGGAAATATCAAAAGTGGAGTCAATATCTTTGGAGTAACAGGAACACATAGTGCACAAAATAATAATTATGATGTTATTTATATGCAACGGTATCAAATGAATAGTGGTGGAAAGTGTGAAATTAATGTACAAGAATTCACAGTTACTACACCTGGACAATTAATAATTCACATAGCTATGGATAGTGTGGGTGGAGGAGTTAATAATACTTATAGTGATATAGATGTAAGTATTTGTAAAGATCAAAATGGAGGACGTCAATGTACAATGAAAGTTAGTGCGACTGATTACAAATTAGGTGGAGAATATGGAAAAATCGCTTATTGGAGTAAACAACTAAATGCTGGAGATTCAGTTAGATTAAATATGTATTTGAACCCACCAGGAACAGCTTATCGCTCTTGTTCTGCATTAATTATGGTTGTTTCTTAATATTATTATCAAGCCTGTTAGGAATCAAACAACAATACCATTAAAAATGATAAATTCTACAATAGAAGCAAGAAAATATATTGCTTCTTTTTTATTATTTAAATAATAAATATATAAATTTAAAGTAACATATTTGTTGGAATACAGCCTAAAAAAATCGTATCAAAGATGGATACGATTTTTTTATCTGTTATAGAATTCAACGATAAGACTTTCATCAATTTCGCTATTAAGTTCGCTTCTATCAGGATATCTTACATAACTTCCTGTTAATTTCTTATCATCAAAATGTACATAAGAAACTCTATTTAATGTAGCTTCTAGTGCTTCACGAATCGCTTTGTGTTCTTGTGAATTCTCTTTAACACGAATTGTGTCTCCAGGTTTTACTTGGAAAGAAGGAATATTTACCTTTTTACCATTTACTAAGATATGCCCATGATTGACAACTTGTCTAGCACCACGTCTAGTTTTAGCAAGTCCCATACGATAAACTAAATTATCTAAACGACTTTCTAATAACTTAAGTAAGTTTTCTCCAGCAACACCTTTCATACGTGTAGCACGTTCAAATGTTTTTCTAAATTGTTTTTCAGTAAGTCCATACATAAAACGAACCTTTTGTTTTTCTTGTAATTGGATACCATATTCACTTACTTTTTTACGTCTGTCAGCTCCATGTGCACCAGGTGCATAAGGGCGACGTGCAAGTTCTTTCCCATTTTCTAAAAGAGAAAAATTAAGTCTTCTAGCTTTTTTATAAGCTGGACCAGTATATCTTGCCATAATTGTACTCCTTTCTTTTTATTTTGCTATAAGTTATGGAATAGAAAGAAACTAGGGAGTTTATATCAATCATTTCTCCTTCGGCAGATAGATACTTTGAAATTTTTATAAACACGTTAGCTTTTTCTTTTCCGCTGCCAACTCATGCAATCATTATTATACACTATATTTGTATTATGTCAAATAGAGGAATATTCATATTATTCATTAGACGCATCGTTAGAATCCAATGTTTTGGTTGATAAAAAAGTTTTAGAAATAGTTAATAAAATAAAGAGTAAACCGAATACCATAATAAAAGCATAATTGGGTGCTTTTTCTTGGGTGCTTTCTCCATTTCGTAATTCATTTTTTATTTTATTTATTCCTGCAATACTAAACATAGATAGAAACGTTCCAAAAATACCTGCAATCACTTCATCATTTACTGTAGCACTTCCATAAATTAAAGTATGTAAACATGTTGAAGAAATCATACTTCCAAACAGAGAGAGAAGAACAATGATGCATGCAAAGAAAGTATTACTAACATTAATTTTAAATATTAGTCCAAGGATTCCAACAAATAAAAATACAAGACTAAGTAGAAAAAAGGAAGTAATATCAAAAGCTAAATTAGGATGCAAAAGAGGTAAAATTATCATAAATAAAGCAAGTAAAAAAGATTGTAAAATTAAATATAAAATGGCATGATTTGGTTCCAAATTTTGTGCGTTGGGAAATATATTTATAGCAAAGTAAGTTTCTGTTAAAAGACAAAGAAAGGCAATGAATAAAAGCCAAATGGGGGAAAGGAAAGTAAGAATAGTACTTTTTAAAATCAAAAAAGAAAAAACAAAACTCATGAAATAACTAAAACTACTCCATAAATAGATTTTAGCAACAATTTTATTCATAAACAAAAAACTCCTTAAATTTGACTATTGCAAATATTATAAAATAGTCATATCAAATATTCAAGAAAGAAAATTTAACCCAAAAACTAGATAATTACATGCTATAATGAAGTTGGTGAAAACATGAATCATTTTGCAAAAGAAATATTAGAGTTACTAGAAGGTCATGGCTTTTCTGCTTATATAGTAGGTGGGTATGTTAGAGATTTTTTACTTGGAATAAATTCTACGGATGTTGATATATGTACGAATGCCAAAATAAACGAAATAACTTCTTTCATTTTGGGAACTGTAAATGAATATAACTCTTTAAATATCAAAAAAAATGAATTAAATATTGATATTACGACTTTTAGAATAGAAGGTGCTTATTTAAATAGAAGACCAACTATTTTGTCACATACAAACGATTTAGAAAGTGATTTACTAAGAAGAGATTTTACAATGAATGCAATATGTATGGATAAAAATGGCAATATTATAGATCCATTAAATGGAAGAAAAGATTTAAAACAAGGTGTTATTCGAATGATTGGAGATACAAATAAAAAAATAATAGAAGATCCCTTACGAATTTTAAGAGCTATTCGCTTTGCAACTGTACTCGATTTTACATTGGCACCTACTTTGTACAAGGAAATAGAAAAAAATGGTAAGTTACTTAAAACTCTTAGTTCGTATCGAAAAAAAGAAGAAATTGGAAAAATTCTTGTTTCTCCTAATTTAAAAAAGGGATTAAAACTATTAAAAAAATTGCATTTATGTGAATATTTAGGAATTCGTTTTAAAAATGTTGTTTATACAAAAGATGTTTGTGGCATGTGGGCGCAATTAGAAATATGTGATGAATTTCCATTTACAAAACAAGAAAAAAAGAATATAGTAAAAGTACAAGAAATTGTGGATTTAAAAAGAATAAATAGAGAAGTTGTTTTTGAATATGGTTTATCTTTGTCTTTGACTGCTGGAGAAATTCTTGGTGTAAGTGCAGATTTTATTTATGCTCTATATAACAGTATGAAAATTCACTCACGAAAGGATTTAAATATTTCTTTTGATGAAATAAAAGAAATTACCCTTTTGGAACCAAAGCAAGTTAGAAAATTGGAGAATATATTATTAAAGGAAGTTATAAATGGAAGACTTGAGAATGATAAGAATAAATTAAGAGATTATTTACTGAAATATAAAACGAGGTGATAAAAATGAATATTGAATTGATGAAAGAAAGTACAATTTCTTTTCCGTGTTTTTTAGTTTCTATTGCCAAAAAACATAAATTGACTTTGGAGGATTTTATTTTATTAACTTATTTTTGGAATTCAAAAGAAGAGTTATTTAATGTTTCATTGATTGAAGGAACAACAAAATTGAGTGAAAGTGATATTTTAACTTCTTTTAATAATTTGATGAGTAAAAAAATAATTGCGTTGAAAACTAAAAAAGATATGAATGGTAAAATAGTGGAGTATATAAACTTAGATGCTATTTATCAAGAAATTGCTGAGATGTATCAAGTGAAATCTAAGAAAAAAGAAGAGAAAGATGTTTATTCTATTTTTGAAAGTGAGTTTGGACGTACTTTTTCATCAATAGAGTATGAGATGATAAAATCATGGATTGAGGAAAAAGGGTTCAGTGAAGAGATGATTTTAGGAGCGTTAAAAGAAGCTGTGTGGAGTGGAGCTAATAATTTACGATATATTGATACGATTTTGCATGATTGGGCGAGAAAGGGCTATAAAACAATGGAGGAGGTACGTAATCAAAATAATTTTAAAAGAAAAGAACGTGAGAATGTTCAAAAAGAATTATTTGATTATAATTGGTTAGATGATGATAACGAAAGATAAAACTTTAGCCTATTTAGACGAATTATATCCATCTGCTCGATGTGAACTTTTATATGATAGGGATTATGAACTTTTAATTGCAACGGTTTTGAGTGCCCAATGTACGGATAAAAGAGTAAATATGGTAACTCGTGAACTTTTTTCGAAACATGATATATATTCTTTAAGTGAAACTTCATTAGAAGAAATTGAAAATATGATTCGACCAGTAGGTACATTTACAAGAAAAGCTATGTATATTAAGGCAATCGCAGAAGCGTTAGTAAAAAATTATGAGGGAAAAGTTCCAAATGATAGAGAATTTTTGGAGAGTTTGCCTGGAGTTGGACGAAAAACTTGTAATGTTGTGTTATCCAATTTATATGATGTTCCTGCAATAGCTGTAGATACACATGTGGAAAGAGTATCGAAAAGACTTGGACTTGCTCGTAAAAATGATTCAGTGCTGGAAGTGGAAAAGAAATTAATGAAATATTTTCCTAAAGAAAAATGGAGTAGAGTGCATCATCAACTTGTTTTATTTGGACGTTATCAATGCAAAAGTATATCTCCCTTATGTGAAGATTGTCCATTTAAAAGTTTTTGTAAATATAAAAAAGATAGTAAATAACAGAATTTGTATTACTATCTTTTTTTGTATTAATTGGTTGGTTTTGTAGTTGTACCACCTGTTGTAGGTTTGTTTCCATCTGGAGTTGTATTTCCACCTGTACTTGGAGTACCTGGAATGGTTGGATCTTCTTCGGAATCATTGCCATCTCCTGTTGTAGGTGGTTTGGTTGTATTTGTTAAATTAGCTGTAATAGTAAGACCATCACTCATATTGGCTTTAAAAATACTATAAGCAGATTTAATTATGAATTTATAATTTGTAGCTTCTGTTGCAACATAAGTATAAGTCGTTTTATCTGTAAATCCTAAGCTAATTAATGTACCATCATTTTTTTCTAAATAGACTTGGTAGCCGATGGTTCCAATATTGGAATTATTGTAAGAAATTCTTTCATTATAATATTTTTCAGCAAAACTTGTATTTCCTACTTTATAGTTTTCATTGAAATAAGTTTGTAGTTTGTTTTGATCTATGGCATCTGGAGTTTCAATTGGATTCCAAGTTAGAGTAATGGAAGAACCATTAATCAGTGAATTTCCATTGGTTGGTGCTGTTAATGTGTCAAAACGGTTGGATACAGTGGTTGGTTCAGTACCAGCTTTAAATAATTCTGTCATTTTTAAACCATCTGGTGTATTCGTGCTTGCAAGTTGTAGTGGAACAGTTCCCCATTCAACAGTTGCCTCAACAACACCACTTGGGCGAGTAAATCTTGCATTTGGTTTTAATATTTTTGTAGCAATGGCTTGCATTATACTTCTTCTTGCGCGACCTCCTGGAGTAGAAGTTAAGTATCCATCTGAGTGTTTGTCATATCCATACCATAAAGCAATCGAGTAATCAGGAGTATATACAATGTTCCAATGGTCTGGAGTTGCGTTGGTTGGAATGTGATTGGCTTTTGCTTGGGCTTCATCTATGGTAGTTGTTCCACCTTTAGCAGCAACGTCTGTATTGCTAATACGAATGGTTCCCCCGACATTTCTTGCGCCACCTTCTGTTAGGATATTGGTAATCATGTAGGCAGTTTCTTCACTCATTACTCTTGTTTTGGTGTATTTATAAGGAACTTCTTCTTCATTTTCTAAGTATGTTATTTTTGTAAAAGAGTAAGGTTCAATGTAATAACCACCGCGACCAAATGTTGCATAAGCAGCACTCATATCTAGAGGACTTGCTCCATCATTTGGATTGGTAACACTTCCAGAGAATGCACCAATACTATAAGATTCATATAAATCTTTTCCATAATTTATGCCTAAGTTATGAGCAAATTCAGCAATTTTTGCATTATCTACTTGTTGGAAAGCTTGAAGAGCAGGTACGTTTCGTGAATCAATTAATGCCTCTCGCATCGTAATTAATCCTTTGTGCTTTCCATCATAATTCCTGATTGTTCCACCACCAGTGTAAGTATAAGGTTCATCAAAGAATAACTGACCAGTAGAAGCGTTGTTGTATTCAATAAGTGGTCCGTAATCAAATATTGGTTTAGCGGTAGATCCAATTTGTCTTGTTCTTGTAATAGCACGGTTTGTACCAGTTTTAATATAATTTCTTCCAGGAGCAAGCCCTAAAATAGAACCATCAACAACTGATGTAACAGCAATACCATTTTGTACTTTGTCATCCACAAATTTATAAAGTTCTCCATTTTCAAGTGAGGTTAGAACATCTTGAATATTACAATCTAGAGTAGTTTCGATAGCCATTGGAGTTGTAAGTGGGTCAGATCCCGTTTTTTCTTTTACTTCATCTAATACGTATTCAATAAATGGCTGCAATCCATTATTATCTACTGTAGTTACATTAGAAGTATCTTTAATTAAAGATTCTATAGGTATTTCTGCGGCTGCATCTGCTTCTTCTTGTGTAATATAGCCATGTCTTACCATTAAACTAAGAACAGCTTTTTGTCTAGCTTTACAATTTTTCGGATTTCTAATAGGGTGGAATTGTGCAGGGTTATTAAACATTCCAACCAAAATGGATGCCTCTGGTAAAGACAAGTCACTTATGGATTTACCAAAATAAATTTGGCTAGCTTGTTCCACACCATTAATACTATCGTAATTGGCACTTCCATATCCAAACCATTGACTATTCACATAGAACTCAATAATTTCTTCTTTAGTATAGGATTTTTCAATTTTGAAAATAGCCATATAAATATCTGTAAACTTACGAACGATACTGACTTGTTTTCCTGTATACGTATTTTTTACAAGTTGCATGGTCAAGGTAGATGCACCTCCTGCATCTTTTCCCATAGCTTGCTTTATACTAGCACTTAAGAAACGTGCAGCATCAAAACCATTATGTTGGAAAAATCTTGAGTCTTCTGTAGCAACCAGTGCATCAATAAATACTTGTGGTAAATCATTATATGTAACCAAAACTCGATTTTCTGTTCCAACACGAGCAATTTCGTTGTGATCTTTATCGTAAAGAACAGTTGCTTCCTTATTATATAGTTTGGTTGTAGTAAAATCAGGGGCAGTAAAAATAATATAAAGACCAAAAGCAAGAACGGAAAGAGAAACAAAAATCCCCATAAGCATAATAAACATTAAAATTCCATTTTTAATTCTTCCTTTTTTCTTTGGTTTTGTTCCTTTTTCTGCTTTTCTTTTCTTTATTTTATTTACAATTTTTAATTTTTTCGCCATAAATGTCCTCCTTAAAATAGATATAATTTACTGTTTTTAAATAATCAAGTGGGGGATTAAAGCCATATCGTATAATAAATCCCACATTTTTAATAAATTCATAATCAATACTTTTTCTATTATGGGTATCAATATATTCTAAAAAATCATCCCCCTTAATTAAATAGACAATGTCATTCATTTTTAAAATTAAGAATACAATGCCATTATGTTTTAAAACGCGTCTTATGTGAAGAATTTGATGATTATGAATATTTGCTAGAGGAAATGAAGTCTTATTTTTTGTAACTTTCGCCTCAAACTCAATATATTTTCCTCTATATAACCCATTATAATCGAGTGTTGATGGTTCTTTAAAATAAGCTCTTTCAATTATTTTACCTTTTTCTGAATAGGAAACATCCGTAACTCCAATAGGGGTTGGTTTTTTAAAAATAAGAGCTATGTCTTTTTCTAAGTAGTATTCATTACTTATATTTAATTCCTCTTCTAAATCCATTCCTCGATTTTTATAGGTAAGGGGGTTTTTATAAGTTTTATTTATGTGGTTCGGATACTTCACGGGTGAAAACCTCCTAAATAAATTATACTATAAAGTTTTCTATTTTACTATATTAAGGAAAGCAATTTTACAAGGAATGACAAAAATAAATAGAATGTAAAAATACTTAACATGTGGTAATTAATAAATAAAAATAGGAGAAAGAAAAAATTTGGTGTAATGAATATAAAGAATAAAAAATGGACAAAATCATTGAAAAGCATATTTGTTAAGTTCTAATGAAAAAACAACATAAAAAGAATAGAAAAAGACAAGAAATATTTTAGCTTCTTTTGTCGAACTTCTTTTTTAATAGTCTACATTTTATTACAATGATGAAAAGGTGAGGATTATGTTTCGATTAGAAATATTTTACAATGAAATGATAGAAAAGTTAAACCAAGTGGAATTATTAATGCATAATCAAAATATTCAAGAGAATGTAGTACAAAAGAAAGAAAAAACATATACTACTATAGTAAAGAAATAGTAAATGTTGGCATCTAGTTGTCGCTTGTTTGTTACTTGACACAAACTCTTCTCTTTATTATAATGTTGGTGTAAGAAGGTGGTAATTGTGCATAATGAAAAGATACTATTAACAGCGCAAGACATTTTAGAGAAAGATTTTAAGATTGATGCTAGAGGATACCGTCCTCAAGAAGTAGATAAATTTTTAGATGTCATTATTACCGACTATACAGAGTTTAATGCAATTATCAAAAGACAGGCAAAAGAAATACAAGCTCTAACAGATGATAATCAAAAATTAAAACAAGAATATAGTAAACTTCGTAGTAGACTAGAAGCAGCAAGTGATGAAGCTAGTGGAGCACACGCTGCTCCTAACAACATAGATTTGTTAAGAAGAATTAGTCAACTAGAAAAAGTTGTATTTGGAAGAAATGAATAAACTGTGGGCAAATGCTGCATGATGTACATGTAGAGGAAAGTCCATGCTCACACGAATCTGAAATGATCGTAGTGTTCGCGCTTAGGGAAAAAATAACCTAAGGTAGGTAAACTAACGGCGAAGAAATTACCTTAAAGGGTAAAAGTATTCATAAAGTGCCAAAGAGACGAGTTGATTTGGAAACGAATCAGGTGGAACGTGGTAAACCCCGCGAGTGAGAAACCCAAAATATGGTAGGGGAGCTTTTGCAAAGGAACAAAAACGGAGCAAAAGACCGAAAGGTAGATAAATATTTGCCGCACGAAAGTGTTACAGAACATGGCTTATGCAGGTTATTTATTTTAAACAAAAAGGAGTCGATAATCTTGAACGGAATTGGTGAGCTCTTTCGAGTAACCAGGGAGGAAGCTGGCGTATCTATTGGAGAAGCTAGTAAAGATTTGGATATAAAAGAGGTTATATTAGAAAATATCGAAGATGGAAACATTGGCTGTTTTAAAGATATTTACGTATTAAAAGATTATATATACAATTATTCAAAGTATTTAGGAATCGATGCTGATAAAGTAATAGATGATTTTAATGAATATATGTTTGAATATACATCAAGAATTCCTATTGATGAAATTGAGAAAAAAATACAGGAACAAAATAGTGCAAAGAATGAAAAAAATGAAATTTCTTCTCCCTACACAAAAGAATATAAAAAGCAAAATAAAAGTATCTATGTTCTTTTATACTGTGTAATAATTTTTGTTATTATGTTTGTTGTTTTTTGGAGTATAAAGCAAATTACAGTAAATAAAGAAACTGCATCTTTTATTAGTTATGTAAAATAAGGAGGGGAAAAATGAATTTGCCAAATAAAATTACAATGACTAGAATTTTTCTATCAATTACAACATTATTTATCTTAATTGTGCCTTGGTACCAATTTGGTATTCGTTTCCCAATATTTACAATTGCTGGGAAAGTAGTTGTAGATAGCAAGTATTTAATAGCAGGTACGCTTTTTATAATTGCGTCCATAACAGATTTTTTAGATGGTTATTTGGCAAGAAGCAATGATTTAGTAACAGATTTTGGAAAAGTAATGGATGCAATTGCAGATAAAATTTTAGTAAATGGTGTACTTATTATATTAGCTTATCAAGGATTTATTAGTATTTTAGTCCCCATTGTAATTATTATAAGAGATACAGTGGTAGATTCAATTAAAATGGTAAGTGGAAACAAAGGCAAAGTAGTAGGAGCAAGTCCTATGGGGAAATTAAAAACGATATGTATGATGATAGGTGTATCTTTTATGTTATTTTATAATTTACCATTTGAACTTGTTCGTGTTCCATTTGCTGATATTTTAATTTTAGTAGCTTGCATTTTATCCATTATTTCTGGATGTCAATATTATTATAAAGCCAAAGAAATTTTATTTTCTAATAAGTAAGAAACTTCTTACTTATTTTTTTTATTTTTGATTTCCAATCTTGAAAATTGGAGAGAAAAATGTTTTAAATAAAGAATTTTAGTACAGCCAATTTGCCAAAATGACGAGAAATCGTTTCACAAACAATTGTTTGTGAAAAATGTTGACAAAGAGATGTTTCTATAATAAAATGAGGGTGTAGTTGAAAAAACAACAAGGAGGATTTATGAAATCAATAACAAAAGATGTAAAAGACAAAGATAAAGCTTTGGCAGCTGTTTTAGCAGATATAGAAAAACAATTTGGAAAAGGTGCCATTATGAAACTTGGAGAAGAAACACACTTGGAAATTGATGTAACAAGTAGTGGATCTCTAACACTGGATGTAGCTCTAGGAGTAGGAGGATACCCTAAAGGTAGAATTATAGAAATCTATGGCCCAGAATCATCTGGAAAAACAACGTTTGCCCTACAAGCAATTGCGGAAGCACAAAAAGAAGGAGGTAGGGCAGCATTTATTGATGCTGAACATGCACTTGATCCCGTTTATGCCAAAAACTTAGGAGTAAATCTAAACGAACTTTTATTATCACAGCCTGATACAGGAGAGCAAGCATTAGAAATTTGCGAAGCTTTAGTACGAAGTGAAGCAGTAAATATAGTTGTAATTGATTCTGTAGCAGCATTAGTTCCGCAAGCAGAAATAGATGGTGAAATGGGAGATAGTCATGTAGGGTTACAGGCAAGATTAATGAGTCAAGCTCTAAGAAAATTATCAGGAACAATTAATAAAACTAAAACAACTGCCATATTTATTAACCAATTAAGAGAAAAAGTAGGAGTATTATTTGGAAACCCAGAAACCACACCAGGAGGAAGAGCATTAAAGTTCTATTCTACAATTCGTTTGGATGTACGTCGTGGAGAACAAATCAAAAATGGCGATCAAATTATGGGAAATAGAACGAATATTAAAGTGGTTAAAAATAAAGTAGCTCCACCATTTAAAACAGCAAGTGTGGATATTATGTATGGAGAAGGAGTAAGTCGGGAAGGCGAAATTATTGATATTGCAAGTGAATTAAATATTGTTGAAAAAAGTGGCGCTTGGTATTCATACAAAGGAGAAAAAATAGGACAAGGAAAAGAAAATGTGAAAGCCTTGCTAAAAGAAAATACAAGCTTACGCGAAGAATTAGAACATAAAGTTCGTGTACATTATGGGTTTGAAAAAGAAAATGAAAAGAAAGACACATCTATTAAGGAAGAATAATCCAAATAAGAATTAGCAAAAATTTATTGCTAATTTTTTCATTAAACTTTATAATAGAAATATAGACTTATTTATTTAATTATGAATTGGCTATAGATAAAAAATAATGGAGGGATAGTATGAATTTTAATTTAGCATCCATTATTTTAGCTTTGATGATTGGAATTATTATTGGTGTAGTTGCTATTTTAGTTTTAAATGCTATAAAGGGTAATCAAGCCGAAGCAAAAGCCAAAGAATTATTAACGGACGCAAAAAAAGAAGCAGATAAACAAAAAAGAGATGCTTTACTTGAAATAAAAGAAGAATCTTTTAGATTGAAACAAGAAGCTGAAAAAGAAATTAAACAGAAAAAAGAAGAAATGAAAGAATCAGAATCTCGCTTGATGCAACGTGAAAATAACTTAGATAAAAGAGAAGAGATGTTACAAAAAAGAGATGCTTTATTAGATGAGCGCGATAATAATTTAGTAGCAAAACAAAAAGAATTACAAGAAAATCAAGCCAAAATGGATGAAATGTTGAAAGAAGAATTACAACAATTGGAAAATATTTCTAAATTTTCTCGTGAAAAAGCACGTGATATGATTATGAAACGTGTAGAAAAAGAAATGACTTTAGAAATGACAAACTATATTAAAGAAAAAGAAAGAGAAGCTACCCTTGTGGCGAACGAAAAAGCACGTGACTTAATTGTTTCTAGTATGCAACGCTATTCAGAGGATGTGGCAAGTGAACAAACAGTAAGTACCATAACCCTTCCAAACGACGAAATGAAAGGAAGATTAATTGGTCGAGAAGGAAGAAATATTAGAACGATTGAGTCAGTCACAGGAGTTGATTTAATCATCGATGATACACCAGAAGCAATTGTTATCTCAAGCTTTGATCCTTTACGTAGAGAAATTGCCAAAATAACAATTGAAACATTGATTAAAGATGGACGAATCCATCCCTCTCGGATTGAAGAGGTATATGATAAAGTAGAAAAAGACATTAATAACAAAATTACGGAAATGGGTACAGAAGCATTATTTAATTTAGGAATTACAAATGTAGAGCCAGAATTAGTGCATTTAATTGGAAAATTACATTTTAGAACAAGTTATGGTCAAAACGCATTACAGCATTCAATAGAAGTAGCAAACCTGACAGGGCTTATGGCAAGTGAGTTAGGAGAAAATGTAAATATAGCCAAAAGAGCTGGACTTTTACATGACATAGGAAAATCTATTGATTTTGAAATGGAAGGTTCACATGTAGAAATTGGCTTAGATATTGCTAAAAAGTACCATGAGCCACAAATAGTTATGAATGCTATAGCTTCTCATCATGGTGATGAAGCCCAAACTTCTGTAATATCTGTGCTTGTTCAAGTAGCTGACACTTTATCAGCAGCAAGACCTGGAGCAAGAAATGATTCATTAGAAAATTATATTAAACGTTTAGAGCAATTAGAAGAAATCGGTTCTTCTTTTGAAGGAGTAGAAAAAGCCTTTGCAATGCAAGCTGGAAGAGAAGTACGAGTAATGGTTAGACCAGACGAAGTAGATGATACAACAAGCTTTAAATTAGCAAGAAATATTAAAGAAAAAATTGAATCAGAAATGCAATATCCAGGGACGATTAAAATTACAGTGATAAGAGAAACAAGAGCACAAGAAGAAGCGAAATAGCTTCTTTTTTCTTAAAAACTAGCAAGAGAAGCGATTGGAAAAAGGAATTAAATATGAAAATGGTTTTTTGTCATAAGCACCATTTTTTTTATGGCATAAAATAGATTAGAAAGGAAATGGTATTATGAAAAATAATCGTTGTATGGACACAAGTATGTTTAAAGAAACAAGTTCAAAAGAAGCTATGAATATAAATATGGATATGGGTATGGGGAGTTGTATGAATATGCCTGAAATGATGGGAAACTCTTGTCCTTGTTCTCCACAAAGTATGATGTGTCCTCCAATTATGGAATGCCCACAAGTAAGATGCTGTCACCGAGTAATTAATTACGAAGTACCTCATATCATTCCATGTCATACAAAAATGATTAATCATCATGTATATAGACATACTTACCAACCATGTTTTAGTTATTCAGAAGAAGATGAATGTTCTGAAATCTACGATCAAAAATGTTGTTAAAATCTCGAATCATCGAGATTTTTTTCTTTTCCAAAATGAAAGTGGGGGAGAATGGAAGTTATAAAATTAACTTAAAATTTTTTCCATTTTTTATCTTTAATTGTCATAAAAGAGATGATATAATAAATTTTAGGGTGATAGTAATGCAAGATAAAGGATATACGATTCCAGAACTTATTGTCGTAATAGTAGTAGTAGGAATATTTTCAATAGTAGCCATTAATAAAGCAAGTTATGCTTTTGTCGATACAGATACGATAGGAGAGGAAACCGAGAAAATGATTCTAATTAAAAGTTCTTCTGCTTATGCAAATAGTATAAAAGAAGAATTAAAGTCTGAAAAAGAGCGTTACATTTTAGGACGTGATTTAGTTACAGCGGGATATTTGGTAGATGATGATAATCTATATACAAACAAGAAAGTTAAAATTAGTTACAATGGAGAAACAGAAGAAATTTCTGTAGAAATATTAGATTAATATGGCAATTACCAAGACCAATTTTATCAATTTTACAAGATGCCCAAGATATGCTGGATTAGAAGAAATAAAACGTGATAAATTAGACGCAGATATAAGCTTAGAAAAATACAAAGAAGAAGAAAAAGAAGAACGACTAAAAGAAATAGCAGATGGTATGTTTGAAATCGATGAAGAATCAGGAGAAGAAACAGATTTAGTAGATAAAGTAGACCGCCAGCTAGAAGCAATGATGGATTATTATAAAATCGTAGAAATAGAAGCAGGACGAATTAGTGAAAAAACATTTGGTGGGAAATCCACCTATGCAGAGAAAACGAAAGACCAAGAATGTTTTGATTTTTCCATGCATGGCATTAGATACATGTGTTATGTAGATATTTATAACGAAAATAATCAAGGCATTAACATTATTGAAGTAAAAGCAACAACAAGCAAAAAGTATATGGATATGGTTGGCAATCATCCAAAATGCGAGAAATATTCTATATGGGAACGTATAAATAATATAAATTATTTAAAGGGAGAGCTAGAAGGCTACAATATCGAATCTGAAATGCCCTTAAAAAAATACGAAGAAAAAAGAAGTAAGTTATTTGATAGGTATCGTTTAGGAAGATATGTCTACGATTTAGCCATTCAACGATATTTTATAGAACATGAATTCCAAAGTACCCATACAGAAGAAAAATTAAAAAACTTTCATTACTATTTAGGTGTTTTAAACGCAGAATATATATTCGATGGTACCTATGAAGAAGGACATCCAATTTATAATCCAGATGAAGAAGGAAACGAACTCATTACCTTTTTTGATATGACAAAAATAACAGAAGAATACCAAAGCTTTATTGATGTAGATCGTGAAAAATTAGAAAGATACTTGCAAGATTTAGATGTTTCTCCTTGTCCTCTAGGGGATTGTTGTGGCTATAAAAAATCAGGAGGCTGTAAATATTTTTCTCCAATTTGTGGACAGAAAATACCTCCTAAAAATTCTAGTTTAAATTATATGAATAATGCCCGAGGATTCGTTCGCGAAGATGGAACAAGAATCAAAGGTTTAAATTTAATAAATGAGGGATACATAGATATGTTAGATATTCCAGAGTCTTGGATAACAAAACGAAAACACGTTCTGCAAAGAGAATGTTTGGAATTTGATAGAGAATACGTAGACAAAGAAAAGATAGCAGATGGAATCAAATTACTTAAGTATCCAATCTATCATTTAGATTTTGAAACCATGCCTTGTCCAGTTCCTAGATTTAAAGGAGAGTGGCCTTATATCCAATCTCCATTTGAATTTAGTCTGCATATTGAACGTGAACCTGGAGTCTGTGATAAAGAAAAAGATAATATTGTTTTCCTGGCCAAAACACATAACGATGAGCGAGAAGAAATGATTAAACTCATGTTAGAATACATGAATCCCAATGAAGGAACCCTATTTGCCCAAAATGTTGGATTTGAAAAAGGAAGAATCAAAGAGCTTGCCAAAATGTTTCCAGAATATCACGATGATTTAATGAAACTATATGATCGAGGTTTTGATTTACTATGGCTGGTTAATACAAATTCCAAATTGTATGAAGAGCTAGGCTACGACAAAGAAAGAGCAAGCACTTTTAATTTCTATGATAAACGTTTATCGGGTTCGTTTTCTATTAAAAAAACCCTTCCTGTATTTAGTGACTTAAAATACGATAATTTAGTTGTCAAAAATGGAACAGAAGCAATTGTAGAATATGCGAACTATGAAAAAATGAGCAAAGAAGAATATGCCTTAAAATACCAAGCTTTAATCATTTATTGTCAACAAGATACTTGGGCAATGGTAGAAATACTAAATGCTTTACGAAAGTTTGTAAAAGATATGTCAAAAGATGACGAAAAAGTTGTAATGTTTACATGATATTTAGTATTATATTATTGTAAGGACGTGATTGATTATGTTATATCCATCAATAGATAGATTACTAAATATTGTAGACTCAAAATACAAGCTTGTTCATGTTGCTTCCATTAGAAGTAAACAAATGAGTGAAAATGATCATTACCAAATGAAAGAAAATGAATACTACAATAAAAAAGAATTAGGGCGTGCATTAGAAGAAGTAGAAAAAGGTCTTATTACACTAAAAGAAAAAGAAATGTAAATTTTTTAGAACTTTTTCTGCAAAAATACTTGCTAAACAATAGAGGTTATGTTATTATAATCTTGTTCTTTTGGGGAATTAGCTCAGCTGGCTAGAGCACCACGCTTGCACCGTGGGGGTCAAGGGTTCGAATCCCTTATTCTCCACCAGATGGAATTATTCTCCGTATTTACGGAGTTTTTTATTTAATTATTTGTAGTAGCATTTACTTCTTTAAAGGGAGGAATAGTATGACACACGAAGATGAATTTAAGATTTTGGTTGGAGGATACTTTGGTATTCAAGAAATGGATGAATACAAACTAAAAGTTTATGTACTAAAAGATATGGAAGATTTTATTAAAAATTTTTTGAAATTAAATCCAATCGTAGATTATGATTACCAAAAAGAAGCTGAAAATATAAAAGATAACTTGCCACTAAAAAGAAAATTACAAGATAGTTTAATTGCCCTACGTAAAATAGATGGATCTCTAGATTTAATTTTATTAATCAAAGAAAAAATAAGAGAGTTAGAGTAAATACTAACTTATGTATTGCCCCATAGCCAAGCGGTAAGGCATCGGATTCTGACTCCGACATTCCGTAGGTTCGAATCCTACTGGGGCAGCCACTGAGTAACTAAAAAAATAGTATTTCTACTATTTTTTTTTTAATGCAGAGCAATGATGAATTTAAAAAGAAAGAAGAAACACACACAAATTTAGTTTTTTTCGTTACTCCCCTTTTTTTTCCTCTCATATAAATAATTAGAAGAAACATAACAAAAAGAAAGAGAGGAGTATTATGAATAATCTTTTTATTTCTGAACTCACAGGAGCAGAAAGAAGAAATATTAGAAATCGAATAAAACAAATGAAAATAGAAAAAGAAAATGTTTTAGAACAACAAAGAAGACAAGAGGAAATAATAGAATATAAAAATCAATTAATAAAAAACAAAGAAAAAAGAACCCAATGTTTTGATGAAAATAGAAAAAGAAAAATAAAAGATCATGTTTTTGAAAAATTAATAAAAGAATATGAAAAGGAAGGCTACGAACTAGAATTAAAAATGGCTATAGCAGAAAAAGAAATAACGAAAGAAAGTTTTTATTTAAGAAGAATCAATTGCCTTCTTTTAATTCTTGGATTTTTAGATGGCATAGAAAAAATGGTAATAAAAGATACAACAGGAAAAAAACGATACATATCTTTAGAAGATATGTATACTATTTTTTTAACTTTTCTTTTAGATGAAGAAACTGAGACTCTAGAAAAAGAACATAAGATTTTACAACTTTATATGTTAATCAATAGTATCAAAGAAAACGCATTAGAAGAAAGTCATACCTTTTATTTATCAGAAGATGAGAAAGTACAAACTTATTCTAAAATTTTAGAAATCGAGGCAAAAAGAAAAAAAATAGTAGAAGATCATCTTTTAAATAACGCTATTTCATTTCAAAACTTATTTGTTAGTGATTTTTTAAATGCAAATATAGAAGAAGTATATACACATATCTTTGAAGAACAACAAGAAAGAAAAAACTTGCTTTCCTAAATAATTTTGCTAAAATAAAGGAAATGAAAGGAAATAATGAAGTATGGAAATACCAATGGATAGTTTAAACGAATGTATTAAAAATTTAGATAATTGTATTAAATGTTTAATGTTAGAAGAAAAAGAAACAAACAATACGCAAATCTTAATCATTGCAAGAAATCTTAGCGAAATAAGAAAAGAAATGGCGACAATTAGGATAAAATTGCAACCTGAATTAACTAGGATAGAAAGCCCTAAACAAGAAAATAGACAAATACAACAAGGAGAGTATATAAAACCAACCTATCCTACAGAAGATTTAGATAGAGGATTCGATGGAGGCTTAAGAAAATAAAAAGTCAGAGCAACTTACTCTGGCTTTTCTAGTTTTAAAATAGGACTCACTGGTGTTTCAGGGTTTTCGCTCCTTTGATTTAGAAAATTATTAGATTGCACTTGATTAAAATAAGCAACAATATCATATTCTATCTTGGATAAAGAATATTCTAAATAAGACGATTGTTTTAATTTTCCTAAGTCACTTATGAGTCACAAAGAAACCATATACTGAAATTAAGAAAGGAAGAATTTTATGGAAATATTAAAAGTAGAAAATTTAACAAAAACCTATAAAAGTGGAGATGCCCAAGTAAACGCAGTGGATCATATCTCATTTTCTATTGAAAAGGGAGAATTTGTTGCTATTGTCGGCGCATCTGGAAGTGGAAAATCAACACTACTTCACTTACTTGGTGGAGTAGACAGACCAACGAGTGGAAAAGTATACATTGATGGGAAAGATATTTATTCTTTAGATGATGATGCACTTGCTATTTTTAGAAGAAGACAGATTGGGATTATTTATCAATTTTATAACTTAATTCCCATACTAAATGTCACCGAAAACATTATGCTACCTTGTGATTTAGATAATACAAGTGTATCCAAAGAACGTTTAGAAGAAGTCTTAGATACTCTAAATTTGGGAGCTCGTAAAAATCATTTGCCGAATGAACTATCAGGTGGACAACAACAAAGAGTATCAATTGGACGTGCTATCATTAATAATCCAGCGATTGTTTTAGCAGATGAACCTACTGGAAACTTAGACTCCAAAGCCAGTGATGAAATTGTCTCCCTTTTAAAAATGTCAAATAAAAAATACAACCAAACCATTGTAATTATTACCCATGATTTAGAAATTGCGTCTGTTGCTGATAGAATTATTACAATTGACGATGGAAAAATTATAAAGGACGAGAAAAATTAATGAACGTTTTAAAGAAATTAACCAAAAGAAATTTGACATTAAACAAAAAGAGAACGATTGTCACAATTATTGGCATTATTTTGTCTACCGCTTTAATTGTCTGTGTATCAGGAATGGTAACTAGTTTTCAAAAAACATTGATTAATGATGCCATTCGAGAAGGCGGGTATTATCATGTCGAAGTAAAAAATATGAAAAAAGAAGATGTCCTTGCTTTAGAAAATAATAGGGATGTTTTAGATTATTATTATAGTAGTGAAATTGGTTATGCTGCGTTTCCTTCCAACAATAAATTTAAACCTTACCTTTATATCACTGCTTATAATGAAAGTGCCTTACACAATTTAGGCTTAAAATTAAAAGAAGGAAGACTTCCTGAAAATAAAACAGAAATTGTAATTTCTACCAATGCGATAGACGGCGGAGAATTTACAGGAAAAATTGGGGATACAATCACTTTGCAGTTTGGAGTGCGTACGATTATAGAAGAGGGAGAAACTTTTCTTTTAAATCAAAACAATCCTTTAGTCACAGAAACAGAAGAAAACGAACAGGGAGATTTATATGAAAAATCCATTGAAACTTTTACCCCTAAAAAGGAAGTTACCTATACTATTGTAGGAATTATCGAAAGACCAGGCTATGGAGTAGAAGGCTATAGTGCACCAGGTTATACCTGTATTACCTATACCGATGAAATTCATGATACAGGAAATGCATTTATTTTATTCAAAAATGCAAAAGGATACAACGGAAAAACACAAAATATAGTAGGAACTACTTATGATTATGACTATAATTCTAGCTATTTACGTTGGCTTGGAGTTACGGATAGTGAAACGATGGGTGCGTTATATTTAGTTGCTGCGGTCGTGATTGGAATTATCATTGTATCGAGTGTCTTTGTTATTAAAAATAGTTTTGCTATTTCGATTACCGAGAAATACAAAATGTATGGAATGCTTAGAAGTGTGGGAGCAACTAGTAAACAAATTAAGAAAAACGTATTGTATGAAGGTCTTGTTTTAGGTCTTATAGCGATACCTATTGGAATTCTTTGTGGAGTGATTGCTATCGTTACCCTTGTATTTTTAATCAACTTTATTTTAGGAGAATACCTAGCAGATATAAATTTTGTATACAGTATTCCACTTACACCTATTTTACTATCCATCGTTTTAGCAAGTGTAACCATTTATTTATCCACCATATTTATTGCCAAGAAAGCAGGGCGTATTTCTGCTATCGATGCTATACGTAGCAATAACGATATTAAAATCAAAAGTAAAAAATTAAAAACTCCATTTTGGGTAAAAAAGATATTCAAAACAGGAGGAGTCATTGCCTATAAGAATTTAAAACGAAACAAAAAGAAATATCGAACCACTGTTATTTCAATTGTAGTTAGTGTTTTTGTCTTTATCTCTTTATCTTCTTTCATCGACTTTGGATTTAAAATGGCAGGAGTTTATTATACAGATATGGATTACAATATGTATATTTATTCAAACGGAGCAAGAATGGAAGAAAGAGACGATGCATTTAAACAAATCGCAGGCTTTGATTTAGTCGACCGTTCTACCATTTTAAGAGAAGACAAGCTCATGATAAATAAAGATATGTTCTCTGAATATGGAGAAGAAATACTTCGTCTTTATGGAATGGAGAAAAAAGATTGGTCTATCATGATTGTTGCATTAGGAGAACAAGAATACAATCGTTATTTAAAAGAGATTGGAGTTTCATCAAATCAAGAAGTAGGTATTTTACTGGATGAATTTAAAGAAAATATTAATAAAAAGAATTATATAGGATATCTGTATCATTTAAAAAATAACGATATTTTAGAAGGAACAAAAGTCGTTACAGAAGAACCTTTTAAAATAGAAATTGTACGAAGCGATAAAAGACCAATGGGATTAGAACGTAGTTATTCTTTTGGGGGATACCTTATTGTTAGTGATAAAATGTTTGATGAAAACTTTGAAAGCTTGTACACAGCGATGTATTTGAGTGCCAAGGATACCAAAAAACTAGAAAATCGTATAGATGAGCTTGCCAAAGAAAATAATAATTTCAAAAATATTGGATATACCAACTACGAAGATGAAGTAAAAGAACAAAATGCTATGGTATTAATTGTATCTATCTTCTTGTATGGATTTATTACGGTTATTAGTTTAATTGGCATTACAAATATCTTTAATACCATCACTACCAACATGAACTTACGAAGTAAAGAATTTGCCATGCTAAAAAGTATTGGTATGACAAAACGCGAATTCAATCGAATGATTCGTTTAGAAAGTATCTTTTATGGATTAAAATCTTTACTATTTGGGATTCCATTAGGACTTGCTGGTTCTTACTTAATTTACCAAGCATTCAAAAGTGGATTAGAATTTGGCTACAAATTCCCAATAAAATCATTAATTATTGTTGTAATCTTTGTAAGTATCATCATTGGTATTATTATGAAATATTCTTTATCCAAAATTAACAAACAAAATATTATGGAAACGATAAGAAACGATAACATTTAAAAAGAATGAAATTCTTCTAATATTATAAGAGTAAAGCTCAATTTATTGAATTGGGCTTTCTTTTTTGTTATTTATGTTCTCCATTTGAGAAATAGGTGCATCAATTTAGAAAATTAGTGATTTGTCTTTTCTTTTTTTCTATTTTATAGTGAATTTGTGAGACACCAAAAGTTTTGGTCTTGCCACAAATCCATTTAAATGGAGGAGTGGTCGCATGAAAAAATTAGAACTACAAATCATCATCTTTAGTTTAATATTACTTGTCGTAGCGCTAATAACGATAATAATTCTTTTAATTATCTTCAGGTAAGTAGTGTTTTGGTTGATTTTCGAAAGGATTAAAAAAAGCACCATTCCATAAAGGAAGGTGTTTGCAACATGGCAAGCACTTAACTTGAAGTGTCTCGCTAAATTAATGATAATATAGTTTGATGGAAAAGTAAAGTTGATTTTTCTTGAATTACTAGAATAAATATAGAAAAGGGAAAGAAGGGATGGTATACTTTAAGTAGAAACAAAGTGTAAAAATAAAGTTATGATGGTGAGTAGTTGTGGAAAATATAAAAATCAAAGATCTATCAGAAATTAATATTTATAATTCAAATGAAAAAAATATTGCTAGTATTGCTAAAGATGGCTTAATTCCTAAAATTGGAGATAGTGCAACAGGAATTGAATAGACAGAAAAAATATTTTTCACAGTCAGTGCTAAGGGATTTTTTACCATTTTATTTAATATAGAGAGGAGAAAATCATGAAAACAATTCTTTTAGTAGAAGACAATGAAACCATTCGTAAAGGATTAGATTATTTATTTGCCCAAAATGATTTACTACTTCTTCCAGCAGAAAATTTAAAAAAAGCAAGTGACTATATCAAAAATAAAAAATTTGATTTACTTATTTTGGATGTTACTTTACCTGATGGGGATGGTTTTTCTTTTTATGAAGAATGGAAGAGTGAAATACATGTTCCTGTTCTTTTCTTAACGGCCAAAGATTTAGAAGACGATATTGTGCATGGTTTAGAATTAGGGGCAGCAGATTACATTGTAAAACCTTTTCGAAATCGAGAACTCATTTTAAGAATCAATAATGCATTGAAATTTGCAAGTGAAAAACCAAAAATTATCCATTTAAAAGATATAGAAATCAATGTAGAAAGTATGCAAGTAACAAGAGAAAAGAAAGAAATACCATTTACGAGTTTGGAATATAAAATCTTTATTTATATGTTAGAGAATATGGGTAGAGTAGTGACAAGAGAAGCAATTATGGATAAGATATGGGATTTGTCTGGAAATTATGTGAATGACAACACCTTAACCGTTTATATACCTGTTAAACACACGGTGCGTGTTTAACAGTCGGGCATAACCCCACTGC
>CAQBKK010000014.1 GCA_948760655.1 uncultured Bacilli bacterium
TTTTGGCCTTATAGGCCATGTGAAAACCACGTCTTTTAGGCGTGGTTAGTTATTAAAGATATAGATACTATTATTTTAGGAGCAAACACATATAGGCAAATAAAAAATGAATTATCACCAGACAAATGGGTATATGAAAATTTACAAAGCTATGTTTTAACTAATGAAAGAATAGGAGATACTAAAAATATAAAATATGTTAATATGAATATAAAAGATTTGATAAATAGATTACAACAAAAAAATGGAAAGAATATATGGATTTGTGGAGGAGCAAATTTAGTAAATCAATGTGTAACAGAAGATTTAATTGATGAATATCAAATTACAACAGTTCCAGTCATTTTAGGAAATGGAATTAGACTTTTTGAAAAAAATAATAAAAATATTAAACTAGAATTGAAAGGTACGAAAGAAAAAAATGGTTTAATACTTGGAATATATTCAAAGAAATAAATGACAATTTATCGAAATGTTAAAAAACTTTGACAAAGTTCCAAAGTTCTTTGGTAGATATGTTAAACGTTAATAATCTATACTTATAAGTGAAAGGAGAATGATGATGTCATTAGGAAATAAAATTTTAGAATTAAGAAAGAAAAATGGACTTTCACAAGAACAATTAGGAGAAAAAGTAGGCGTTACAAGACAAACTATCTCAAATTGGGAATTAGGAGAAACAACTCCCAATCCAGAACAATTAAAACATTTATCAAGTGCATTAAATATTAGCATAGATGAATTATTAGACAATAACATAAATAATACTTTAGTAGAAAAAATTAGTAATACGGAAAAACTTGCAGGAATGATTATCAAAATATTAAAAGGTATTGGAATAGCATTTGTTGCCTTTCTTATCATTGATATTGTTGCGTTAATTTTCTTTGTTTCCACTGGAAAAATGGATGTGGAAGGCAGTGCCATTACAATATGCTCTATTGATAATAAAAAATATCGTATCGAATATGGGACAAATGGTTATTTTAAATGTGATGAATGTTCTGATAAGATGAAAAATGATCTAATTTTATTAACTGATTTTAATAATCTTGATAAATCAATGGAAAGTATAGAAGATTATTTTAAAAGCAATAATGGAACTTGTGAATAACTATAAATGATAATGTATAGAATAAATCGAATTTATGATTTGTTCTTTTTTTGTTATAATTAAGGAGAAAGAAAAATGATAATTTGGAGTTTAGTAAATCTTAAGTGTGTGTAATATTTTTATGTTAAATAGTATGTTTTTTTTGAAAGGAGAAAAAATATGGATCAAATAAAAATCGGGGAATTTATTTCAGAATCAAGAAAATCAAAAGAAATTATTAGATACTGATAGTAAAGTTATTACATGTTTGATTGAAAGTATAGTATTTAACATTGAAGAAACATATCAAGTATCTAGTATTAACCCATTGGTTATAGAAGGACTATAAATATAGTTCTCTTTTATCTACTATTAAAACGCTTTGGAAAGTGATATAATTTTATTACAAAATGTGAGTTATTGAAATGGAAAAATGGTTATGAAAAAAATAGTTATAATAGTTAGTGTTGTAATTTCTATTATAATAGGATTTATAGTAATTAAAGAAATGACGAATCCAAATTTAAAATATTCACAAGAATATGTTGTAGGAAAAAGCAATATTAAAGGTAATGTTGATATTGAATTCTTTATAAGCAAAAGTGAGGATTTTTCTATCGGAGCAAATAAATATGGTTATGCAGTTTTTAAAAATCCAAGTAAGGCATTTAAACAATTAAAGAAAGAATATTCTAAAGGAATTGAATTAATACAAAAAGAATTTAATCTTTTGCCTTTAAATAATTTTAATTATAAAGATTATAAAACTTATGGTTGGCAGGTTACTACAGGTACAGAAGAAGAACAAAATGAAGCAAGATTTGTTTCCTCTTTTATGGATATTTATGAAAATAGTTTTAGTAAATAAGTTAGTTAGGAGAATGGATTTTATGAAAAAGAAAATATTAAAAATTTTGATTTATGGGTTTATAGTGTTAGGGATAACTGGTTGTGGAAATAGCAAAAAAGAAGTTGAAACAGAAGATTTACAAAGTGTCAATAATAAAATTATTGAATATTTTCAAACCAATGGTGTTAAAGATTATGATAATTATACTTTTAATTATGTTGATGATGAGCATAAAGTTGTCGTTGTTGGATTATTAGATAATAGTGAGAAAGAACAAGAAAAGTTTAAGAAAACAATTATAGATTCAAATTTAATTAAATTTGTTAAAGGTGAAAAACTTATTGATGAAATAGAAAACAAAAATACAATAGATTTAAAGTCTTTTATTAGAACATATAATATACTTAATGTTGCAGAAAGTAATGATGAAAAATATATTTATTTAACTATAAGACAATTTCAAGAGGAAGAAGTTCAAACAATCAAAGTCGAAAAGGAATTATGTCCTAATATTGTTAAAGGAAAAAATTATGAATTTACAATAAAACCGAATTATAGAATGGAAGATAATATTTTATCTATATTTAATAATAGTAAAATCTTAGAGATTAAAGAAACAAACAAAATAGGATTAGAGCAAATACAAGACTCTATTTCTTAAGAATAATATTTAAATTCGAAAGGAAAGCAAGAGTAGATAAATTATAATTGGAAAGTGAGGTAGAGTTTATGGCAAGAGTAGTAAAAAATAAAGAATTAGTGAGAACTAGATTGGCAACGAATTATGGAGGGTGGATGTATTGTGATAAATGTAACGAAAATATAGGTTATTTATGTTATGCAACTTATGATAGCTTAGAATTAAAATATAAATGTAACTGTGGAAGTCAAGGCAGTGTAGTAGTAACTTTTGAAGATAGTAAACTAGGACAAGAGTGTAGTGATGAGTTAGTCACTATAAAAAATAGATTTTGTTGTCCAAAAGATAACGAACCTTTAATTACAATATTAGATAAAAAAGTGTCAAGTTATGAAATGAAAATCACTTGTAAATCTTGTGAAAATATTTATAAAAATGTTAAATAAATTACAATTTGAAAGAGAGATATGGAAATAATAGTAATAAAGGCAAAAAATGATAATCGTGAGGATATTGCTTTATGTATAGCAGAGCTTAATGGAAAAATCGTTGGAGTTTTGGCAATTTATTAAAAGTGTTATTGCAAAGATAGTATTAAAGGAAGAATTTGAATCAAAATTAGACTATCTAATAACAACAGGATATAGAATTTGTTTCAGTAAAAAAAGAGTATAGGAGAAAAGGTATAGCCACAATTCTAATACAAGAAAGTTTAAAGTTAAGTAATTATGATGATTACGTATTAGATGTTACGAGTAAAACTTATGATGAATATCTTGCTAAAATTAGTAAAATTGAGTATGTGGATATATCTTATTTAGGAATTTTAATTTATGGTAATAAAAAATTAATTAATAAATTAACGGGTAGTATTGGATTATTAAAATTTTTTTGGAGAATTTGTTTCTTGTTCATATGAATAATAAGTGAGTTGTTTCTTTTTTGATTAACAGAAAAAATCTAATTCAGGAGTTATCCTGTTTTTTGTTTTACAATATATTGACAAAAATATCTATATAATTCTAAAAAAAACACTAATTTTACAGATATAACTTTCTTTATAACAATAGATTATTTAAATGGTGGTACAATAAAAAAGAAAGGTGAGGAGGCATATTTATGAAACGAAAAAGAGTAACAGAAATATTTCCTTTTCTAGTTCCATTACGTATTTGGCAAAGAAATATAGTAGTTAATACCAAAATGGCGTTAGATAAAAACCACTATGCGAAAAAAAAGGGAGAAGAACTACCTTTTGAAATTGCAAGCAATAAAACTTGGATGATTAATGAACAAAGTGGTCATAATATCATTTATCAAGAAAACAAAGTCCACAATTTAAAAATAACGAGTCAGACTATGAACAAAGTTTATATTTATCCTGGAGAAATATTTTCTTTTAATTATCTTGAAAAAAACACAAAAAATTATGGAAAGTTAAAAGATGGATTGACCCTTAGAAATGATAAAATCATTCATGAAAAAGGGGGAGGCGTTTGTCACTTAAGCAATCTTTTGTATTATACGTTTTTGCATACTCCTCTTACCATTGTAGAAAGACATGGACATAAAATTAAATCGTTTCCAAATCCCGATAAAAATTCTTTAGATGGAGTAGATGCAACTATCAATAAAGGTTGGCAAGATTTAAAGGTTAGAAACGATACAGAACATATTTTCCAAATCATTATTGATTTTGATGAGGAATATATGTATGCAAAAATATTAGCAGATTACGAAACCGATGAAATAGCAGAGATTACTAATGAAGGCTTTAAATATATAAGGAAAAATGACAAAGTCTATGAAAGTGTAGCTGTTGTAAAAACAATAAGAAGTAAAAAAACAAAAGAAGTTATCGAAAAGAAAAAACTGTATGATGAAATTGTAGCTGTTGGGTATGAACTACCAGAAGGTACTAAAATAGAAGAGGTGAAAGAATGAGTAAAATCAAAGTCGCTTGTTTTTTTGGAGGATGTTCTAGTGAATATGGTGTATCACTTGTTTCTGCAACATCTGTTATTGAAAATTTAAATAAGGAAAAATACGATTTAATCTTAGTTGGAATTACAGAGAGTGGAGATTTTTATCTTTACGATGGACCAATAGAAAATATTGAGAAAAATGAATGGAACAATAAGGAATATGTAAAGAAAATCACCATTTCTACCAATCGAAGTGACCATGGACTTATTATATTTGATACAAAAGAAGTAGTGAAAATTGACATTGCTTTTCCAGTATTACATGGAAAAAATGGAGAAGATGGAAGATTACAAGGCGTTTTTGAACTTGCTGGAATTCCTTTTGTAGGACCAGGAATGCTTTCTAGTAGTTTATGTATGGATAAATTTATTGCCCATGAACTGGTGAGTCTTCATGGCATTTCTGTACCAAAATCTTGTTTACTTACAAGCCGTGATTTTTCCGTAAATGTAAAGAAAATCGAAGAATTAAAATATCCTTTGTTTGTAAAACCATTAAAAGCTGGTTCTTCTTTTGGAATTACCAAAGTAATAGAAGAAGACAAGTTAAAGAGTGCAATTGAATTTGCTTTTACTTATGATGACGCTGTTGTTGTAGAAGAAAATATTGATGGCTTTGAAGTTGGATGTGCAATTCTTGGAAATGATGACCTTACAATTGGAGAAGTAGACGAAATAGAACTACAAGATGGCTTCTTTGATTTTGAAGAAAAATACAATTTAAAGACTAGTAAAATCCATTTGCCAGCTCGTTTGAAAGAAGAAGAAAGAGAAAAAATCAAAGCAAAGGCTTTACAAATATACCAAATATTAAATTGTAAAGGATTTTCAAGAGTAGACATGTTTTATACAAAAGATAAACGTATTGTTTTCAACGAAGTAAATACCATTCCTGGTTGTACTTCTCATAGTAGATACCCTTCCATGTTAAAGGCAGTAGGTCTAACATTTCCGGAAGTATTAGACAAATTGATTGTGCTAGGATTAGAAAATGCAGAGTAGTTTAGTAACATCACGAGCTTGGATAGAAATTAATCTGGCTCATTTAGAAGATAACGTTCGTGCTATACAAAAAAGAATTTCTTTTCCTACCCAAATTATGGCTGTAGTAAAAGCTGATGCTTATGGACATGGAAGTATAGAAATTGCCAAGCATTTAAACAAACTAGGCATCCAAGACTTTGCTGTTGCAACATTAGAAGAAGGAATGGCTTTACGTGAAAATCACATCAAAGGAAATATTCTCATTTTAGGATATACAAATATTCAAAACTTAAGACTGGTAGTAGAAAATGATTTAATGCAAACGGTTGTCGATAAGGAATATGCTAGTCGCTTACTTCATGTTCCTTTAAAGAAAAAACTCAAAGTGCACTTAAAAATCAATACGGGAATGAATCGTTTAGGGATTTCTTACCAAGACATGGATTTTATAAAAGAAATGTATAAGAAAAAAGAAATTGACGTTGTAGGAATGTACTCTCACTTTTGTGTTGCTGATAGTAAAAAAGAAGAAGACATTGCTTTTTCCAATTTACAAAAAGAAAGATTTGATGCATTAATCAAAACGTTAAAAGAAAGTGGATACCAACTGGGAAAAATCCATATTCAAAGTAGTTATGGTATTTTAAATTATAATGAAAATAATGAATATAACTATGTAAGACCAGGAATTATTTTGTATGGGGTACATAGTGGACAAGATGTGTATGTAAAAAAACAGATTCTTTTAAAACCCGTTTTATCTTTGAAAGCTAGAATTACAAGTATAAAGGAAATAGAAGAGTATGAGGCGGTAAGTTATGGAAGAACCTATATCGCTTCAAAAAAAGAGAAGATTGCAACCGTTTCGATTGGCTATGCCGATGGTTATCCTAGGAGTTTATCAAATAAAGGGGTAAAAGTGGTTGTAAATAACCAATATGCGGAAGTTATTGGACGGATTTGTATGGATCAATTGATGATTAATGTAACCAATATTTCCGAAATAAAAGTTGGGGATATTGTAACACTTATTGGTAGTATACCAGAAATTACTGCGGAAGAAGTTGCAGAAAAAATAGAAACAAATACAAATGAACTTTTAAGTCGTTTAGGAAGTCGTTTACACAAAGTATATGTGACTATTCGAGAAGAGCTCTAGTAATTGCTAGAGTTTTTTATTCGACAAAATTTTTTTCTTTTCTATGTAAAAATAAAAGCATTTTCAGATTTTGAAAATTAGAAAGGAGAAAAAATGTTAGAATACATTCGATTTTTATTCTATCGAATTTGGGAATACTTTGATTATCGACATAGATAATGCATTTCTCAATTACAACTATTTAGAATTCTAGATAGTTGTTTTTAAGTTTTAAGAATTTCAGTTTTATTCATTTAAAAGAAGAGTTATGCTATAATGAAAAAAAGGAGTTTGTACTATGATGAATTTAAAAATTGTTTTGGTTGATGCGTTTGAACCCGATGCTTATTTTGTTGAATTTCTTACAAAGTTAAAGAGTGAGGGGTTTGAAGTTTTAGTAGTAAATGATGGAAGTTCGGTTGTTTTTGATAAAACTTTTGAAGAAGCTAGTAAATTTGTCAAAGTTCTATCTCATGAATTTAACCGGGGAATTGGTGCTGTTATTAAGACTGGTTTATTTTATATACAGAATAATTGTAAAGGAAATTATGTTGTTGTTACATTAAACTACAATAAAAAATATGAGATAGAAGATATAAAAAAAGTATGTGAAGAATCTTTAAGTAATCCTAATTCTTTGGTACTTGGTTCTAAGAGGAGAAATAAAACTATTTCTTTTACGAATCTTAGCAAAGAAGCAACTCGTTTTTTGTATCAAAAGAAAACAGGAGTAGATGTTTATGATACGAATGCAGGGCTTTTTGCGTTTAGTAATTCATTGGTTGATTTTTTATTAAATGTAAAGGGGAGTCGTATGGATTATGAGATGAATCTATTACTGAAATGTGCAGACCAAAAGATTGCTATTCGAGAAGTTGCACTTACACAGGCAGAAAATGTGGAGATATTAGAAAAGAAGAAAAGGGAAGTTATTACTCCAGAAAAAGAAATTTTTAAATTTGCTATGTTATCGCCCTTTGGTTTGGGTATTGATTTCGTTTTATTTTTGGTTTTGTTTCTATTCTCAAAACAAGCAATGCTTTCTTTAGTATTTGCAAAAATAGTAAGTTCTATTATTGATTATAGTAGAGACAAAAATCAAGTATATAAGGTAGAGCCGGATGTTTCTAAAGTAGCAAAACTTTATTTTCTGTTTGTTTTCTTAATTGTACTTGTGGACTGTTTACTATTTGGATTCTTATCCACGTTCTTTAGTATCCCAGTTGTTTTTGCAAAAATTATTGGTGAAATTGCTGTGTATGCGGTTTGTTTTGGAATTCGTGAGGGGTTTCCAGAACCTATCGAAAAAAAGGATGAAAAATAAATATAGGATGTGATTGTTTGAATGCAGTTCAAAAAATGATAAAAGAAATTTGTGCAGAACTAGGGATTTCTTTTTCTTTGGTTTCCAAAGATTGGATTATGTTGTTACAAAAAGAAGGAAAGTTAAGAATGATTGTTGGTTATAAATTTGATTTAAATAATCATGCGAGTGGACTTATTTGTGATGATAAATTTGCTTTGTATGAAGTATTAAAACATGAGCATATTCCAGTGGTGGAACACTTTTTACTTTTTCAAAATTACAAAAAAGAAGAGATTTTAGAATATGCCCAAAAATATGCATGGGATATGGTTGTAAAGGACAATACAGGAACTTGTGGAAACGATATGTTTCATACAACAACGAAGTCTTCTCTTTTCTTAAAAATAGATACATTATTATTAGCATATGCATCGGTAAGTATTAGTCCCTTTTATAAAATCAAAAATGAATATAGAGTGGTTGTTTTAAAGGGGGAGGTTGTTTTATTTTACGGAAAAAAGAAACCTATGGTTGTTGGAGATGGAAATTCTTCTATTTATGAACTTCTTTGTTGCTTTAATCCTTTTTACTTTAGTAAGTTAGAGAAAACAGAAAGTTTATCAAAAATACTCTCTGCTAACGAAATGTATGAATACAACTGGCAGTTTAATTTATCGAAAGGAGCGATTCCTTTTCTTGATTGTGATGCTGTTCTTCAAAAGAAAATCGAACGTCTTGCTCTTGCCGTTGCAAAGATACTAGATTTATCTTTTGCAAGCATTGATATTATAGAAACAGAAGAACATGAATTGTTGGTCTTAGAAGTCAATAGTGGAGTGATGATTAAAAATTTTGTAGAGTTAGCCCCAAACGGAGAAGAGATTGCAAGAAATGTGTATAAAAAAGCAATAGAGGAAATGTTTAGGTCATGATTTTAGATGGAAAAAAGGTAAGTCAAGTTCTTTTGGAAAACATAAAAAAAGAAGTAGAAAGTTATACTAGCAAACCGAAAGTTGTAGATATTTTTATTGGTGATAATGCGGCTAGTGAGATTTATATAAAGAATAAAAGAAAAGCTTGTTTACAAGTTGGAATTATTTTTGAAGAAATCACTTTTAGTGAAAATGTCACTGAAGAAGAAATTTTAACTAGTATTAATAAACTCAATAATGATGTATCTGTTCATGCAATTTTAGTGCAACTTCCTTTGCCAAAAAGATTGAATAGTAAAACAATTATTAATACAATACATCCTAAAAAAGATGTGGATGGTTTAACGGATTATAACCAAATCCGTTTATTTCACAATGAAAATACGATGGTTCCTTGTACTCCAAAAGGAATTTTGAGGTTATTAAAAGAATATCAAATTTCCTTACAAGATAAAAATGTTGTTTTGTTAGGAAGAGGAGCTTTGGTGGGAAAACCCTTGTTACCTTTGCTACTAAAAGAAAATGCAAACGTTATGGTTTGTCACTCAAAAACGAGCGATTTAAAGAAGTATACCAAGAATGCTGATGTATTAATTTGTGCAACAAATCAACCTAATTTAATCTCCAAAGATATGGTTAAAAAAGATGGTATTGTTGTTGATGTGGGCATTTTTTATGATACGAAAACACATAAAATATATGGAAATGTAAAAAAAGAAGTAGAAGATATAGTAAAATATATAACGCCTGTACCAGGTGGAATAGGACCTATGACAGTTGCTTTGTTTATAGAAAATATTTTAATTTGTTATAAAAATCAAATGAGCGTTGATAGAGATTAGTTTTTTTGATATGATAGTCCTGTTTTGTTTTAAAGGGGGATTCTTATGAGTCAAATACAACTGCAAGAAATGGAAGATAAATTTATAAAAAATAATTTAGAGAAAACTTTACGATTATTACAAATTTTAAACGAATTTTCTAAAAATGAAAATTTACAAGATGATTTGGTTTTAAAAGGTGGTTGTGCTATAGAGGTTTATTTAAAGCAAATGAAACGTTTATTTTCTGATATTGATTTAGATTATAAAATAAAAAATATGCATAATATAGAAGAAGAACGAAACTTGTTTTATAATCAACTTCTTTTTGTTATGAGAAATTTACAATACAATGAATTAAGTCCAAAAAGTAGACATTCTTATAGTTTGGATTCCTTTTGTTTTCCTTATTATAATCAGGTTTCAAATCTTGATTATGTTAAGATTGAAATAAATTATTCTTATGGAGAACATTTATATGCAGCAGAAAAACGAGTTTGGGATATATTGGGTACGTCTTTCTTTGTAAATGTTTTAAGTTTAGAGGAACTGATTGGTATGAAATTAAAAGCTCTAGTAGAACGGAGTTCAATAAAAGATTTATTTGATATTTATGCTATTCTAGAAGAACATTCATTTAAAAGTTTGGATAGGATACGTAAGGCTTATCTATTTTATTTCACTATATCTTCATTAAAAAATGTAACTGCTATTGAAATGATAGATACAATTTCTAAAAAAGATATGATTTCTAAATTGTATCCTGCAATCGCTAAAAAGAGTTTTTATAATTTAGAAGTAATGAAAAAAGAAGTAACTGACTTTGCTTTGGAAGTTTTTCGTTTTACAAAAGAAGAAATGGAATTTTATAGAACATTTCAAAATGGAAAATTTTATCCTGAATTACTTTTTAATGATGAAGTAATTCTTAAAAAGGCACTATCTAATCCTATAGCAAATTTTAAAATAGAGTTAAATAAAAGATATAAAAAATAGGAAGTAATAGAAATTTAAAAATATACCCCCTTCTTTACAAATATACCCCACAGGGTATATCATGTTTGTATGAGGTGAAACACCGTGAAAGAAAAAGAAACCCATCGCTCTTTTGAAGAAAAGAAAACACTTGTAAATAGAATCAACCGAATTGATGGTCAAATTCATGGTATAAAGAAAATGATAGAAGAAGATCGGTATTGTGATGATATTTTAATCCAACTACAAGCAGTGAATAAGTCCGTAAAAAGTCTTGCCAATTTGCTTTTAGAGAATCACATGTATAGTTGTGTAGCAGAAGAATTAGAAAAAGGAAATATAGAAATTATCGATGAAGTTGTAAATTTGTTTAGGAGATTTCAATAATGAAAAAAATAGTTTTACAAATTAGTGGAATGACTTGTAGTGCTTGCTCATCAGGCCTTGAAAAGTACTTAAAGAAACAAAAAGGAATCGATAGTGCAAGTGTCAATTTAATTCTTTCTACTGCTACTATTACTTATGAAAACATTTCTGTAAAAACAATCGAACACTACATAGAAGAGGCGGGATTTAAAAGCGAAGGAGAATTTAAGTCCATTAAACATACGGAAAATAGAAAATCTAAAAAAAGAAATCTCATAGGAATGGGCCTACTTCTGGTTTTATTTTATCTCATTGTTATGGGTCCAATGCTTGGTTTACCAAAATTCCCTTATATAAATATGGACAATCCCAAACCCTATGTAAGTTTTTCTTTCATCATTTCTCTTTTCTTTCTTTTTTATGGGTTTGACATTCTAAAAATGGGAATAAAAAATGTTCTACATAGAATACCCAATATGGATAGTTTAGTTTTCTTTAGTGTTTTCTTTAGCTTTTCTTATAGTATTTACGGAATGATTCAGATTTTTCTTGAAAATTTTTCTTACGTGCATCATCTTTATTTTGAAGCGATTTGTATGGTCATTTATTTTATAAAGTTAGGTAGGTACTTAGAAGGAATAAGCAAAGATAAAACGAAAGATGCGATTCGTGAACTTGTACAAGTGACCCCTAAATATGCAATAAAAAAAGATGGAAATGGTGAAAAACAGGTAAGTATTGATGAAGTAAATATGGGAGACATTTTAATAGCTCGAATAGGTGAGAAAATCGCAGTTGATGGGGAAATTACCAAAGGAAAAACGTATGTCGATGAATCCTTTCTAACGGGAGAAAGTAAACCCGTTTTAAAAACAAAAGGCGATAAAGTCATTGCTGGATCTATTAATTATGAAGAAGTAGTAGAGTATAAAGCAGTAAAGATTGGGAAATCCTCTACGATTTCAGAAATTGTAAATTTGGTTGTAGAAGCTACAAACTCTAAAAGTAAAACCCAGAAGATAGCAGATAAACTTTCAAGCTATTTTGTTCCTTTCGTTTTTCTGTTTGCCTTTTTAACTTGTGGGATTCAGTTAATGGTAGGTCTTTCTTTTGAAGAGGTATTCTTACATTTCATTACCATATTTGTAGTAGCTTGCCCTTGTGCGTTAGGACTGGCTGTTCCTTTAGTAGTTGTAGTTGAAAATAGTAAATGTGCCCGTCTTGGGCTTTTCCTTAGAAATAGTGAAGTTTTAGAAAAGGCCAAACATATCGACACCATTGTTTTTGATAAGACAGGAACTCTTACTTATGGAAAATTAAAAGTGCATAAATGCTACAATTACTTATCCATTAAAGAGAAAGACTTATTAAATTTAGTTGCCAATATAGAAAGTTTTTCTACCCATCCTATCCATAATGCGTTTGCTATTACGAAAAAATTAAATGTCACGCACTTTAAAAATTACGAAGGTATGGGAATTTCAGGAGAGATTTTGCATAATACCTATTATATAGGAAATGAAAAATTATTAGATAAACGGAAAATAAAAGAAAAACATAAAAAAGATTGTGAAAAATTATTACAAGAGGGTTGCAGTATTTTATATGTAGTAGAAAATGAACACGTTATAGGTCTTATTGGGGTAAAAGATATTGTTCGGGAAGAGGCAAAAGACATAGTAAAGTTATTCTATCAAGAAGGAATAGAGGTAGTCATGCTTACAGGAGACCATGAAATCACTGCCAATATTATTGCGAGTGAACTAGGGATTAAAAAGGTAGTAGCAAATTGTCTTCCTAAAGAAAAAGCCGAGTTTATAGAAAAATTGGTGCACAACGGACATAAAGTCATTATGGTGGGGGATGGTTTAAATGATGCTCCTGCTTTGGTTTCTGCAACAATAGGAATTAGTGTAAATGATGGAACTGATGTTGCTCATGATGCATCTGAGGTTATTTTAATGAATAATAATAGTAAAACCATACTCGACTTTTTACATATCAGTAAAGAAGCGGTGCGAGTGATGTATGAAAACTTGGTTTGGGCATTTTTGTATAATTTAATCATGTTACCTATAGCCATTGGGCTACTCGAGCCCCTTGGAATAAAAATGAACCCAGCATTTGGAAGCCTTGCAATGGTACTTAGTAGTCTTACTGTTACAATAAATGCTTTGCGATTAAATAGGAAAGAAGGAAAGAAAAAATGAAAACAGAAAAAAATATTTTAGTCGCCTTTCTATTAAATATAAGTTTCTCCCTATTCGAACTTTTTGGAGGACTATTTACGGGAAGTGTTGCAATTTTGTCTGATGCCATTCATGATTTAGGTGATGCTATCAGTATTGGTTTGTCTTATGGACTAGAGAAAAAAAGCAAGAAAAAACCAGATAATCAATATACGTATGGTTATATTCGTTATTCTATTCTTGGTGCCTTTATCACAACAACGATTTTAATAGTTGGTTCAGTAGTGGTAATTTATGGAGCAATCAAACGATTAGTATTTCCAGTAGAAATTAACTATGATGGCATGATTTGGTTTGCTGTTTTTGGAACTACGATTAACTTTTTAGCAGCTTATTTTACAAGAGAAGGAGATTCTTTAAATCAAAAAGCTGTCAATTTACACATGATGGAAGATGTACTTGGTTGGGTCGTTGTTTTAATCGGTGCAATTCTTATGAAATTTACCAATATTGCTAGGATTGATTCTGTTATGTCTATTGGAGTTGCTTTGTTTATTTTTGTTCATGCCACCAGCAATTTCAAAAATATATTAGATTTATTTTTAGAGAAAATACCCAAAGAAATCTCTATCGAAGAAATTCAAGAACATTTACTAAAAATTAAGGAAGTCTTTGATATTCATCACATGCATGTGTGGAGTATAGATGGTGTTAATCATTATGGAACTTTACATGTGGTCACAGACGCGAAAGATACAGAAAAAGTAAAAAAAGTCATTCGTGAAGAATTAGCAGAACATGGTATTGGACACGTAACTATCGAGCTAGAAAGCAAAGAAGCAAATTGTCATGAGAAAGTATGTCAACCAAAAACGAATATAGAAGTAGGACATCATCATCATTAATAAAAGAAAGGAAATGTTTATGAAAACAATTGTAAAAATAGAAGGTATGCACTGCGAAGGCTGTGTGAAAAGAATAGAAAATGTTTTAACTAAAATAAAAGGAATAGAAAACTTTAAAGTGAATTTAGAAGAGAAAAGTGTCTATTTAGAAGTGAAAAATGATAAAGTACTAAATGAGGCAAAACAAAAAATTGAAAATTTAGGTTTTGAAGTAGAGTAGTAATTATAAAGAGAAAGAAAAAATTCTCTTTTTTTTTGACATATTTTTTAAATGTTCCCTGCTAGTATAGCCACTTATCAGGAGGAAGGAAAAATAATGTTAGATTTAGAAATGAATAATGAGAAAATAATGAATATTGGGAAGCACGAGAACTGATACCTATTTTACAATATTCAAATTGGCAAAATTTTGAAAAAATAATTCATAAAGCAATAATCGCATGTGAAAATAGCAATATAAATAAGATAGACCATTTTACTGCTATCGATAAAATGGTTCCAATTGCTTCAGGTGCATATAGAAAACAAATCGAGTATAAATTGTCACGTTATGCTTGTTATTTAATTGCACAAAATGCTGATAGTAGAAAAAAAGTTGTTGCTCTTGCTCAAACCTATTTTGCTATTCAAACAAGAAATTGCCGAAAAAGATTACAATAAATTAACAGAGGAAGAAAAAAGATTTTATCAAAGAAGCTTAACAAAAAGAGGAAATTATTCGTTAAATCAAGTAGCCAAAAAAGCAGGTGTTAAAAATTTTGATAAGTTTCATAATGCTGGATACAAAGGACTTTATAATGGGAAGATGGTAAATGAAATTGCTAAAAGAAAAGGACTTCGTTATCGTGAAGATATTTTAGACAATATGGGAAGTGATGAATTAGCAACTAATCTATTTAGAATATCTCAAACAGACCAAAAATTAAAAAAAGATACAATTAAAGGTGAAAATAATGCAAATCAAGCACATTATAAGATTGGAAAAAATATTAGAGAAGTTATAAAAAAGAATGGTGGAATATTGACCGAAAAAATTCAAAACACCAAAAAAAAAGTTTAAAACAAATAGAGAAAGAAAAAAAATATAGAATTCACGAAAAAAATTAATTTACCAATTACCAGAGTGTCTTGATAAGTAAACTAGAAATAGTTTGCTTTTTTTGTGTTATACTTAATTTGGGTAGAAAATAGAGCAAATGTTAATTTTAGTTGCGTAATTTCAAACTGAACTTTCTAGTATGCAACTAAGAAAAGCATTAAAATGATGGGCAGAAAGAAGGAAAAGTTTATGAGTTTAGGAAATCGTTTGTATACGCTTCGTAAGAATAAAAATATATCGCAAGAAGAAGCAGCAGAAAAGTTAGGTGTAACAAGACAAACTATTTCAAAATGGGAGACAGATCAAAGTTTACCAGATTTTGATAAAATACTTCCCTTGTGTGAATTGTATGAAATTTCTACAGAGGAATTATTAACTGGAAAAAAGAGTGATGTAAAAACAGAAAATAATAATAAGGAGAATCAAGAACTTGCTAGCAGACAAAAAATGAGAACAGCTCTAGTAGTGAGTTTCAGCGTATTTTTATACTTTATCGCAGTCATTTGGATTATTATAGCTGAACCAATTGAGGCTATTTCAGAAAATTTGCTAATGGGAATATTTTTATTTATTGTTGCGATTGCTACAGTACTATTGATTTTTTATTTTATTAGTATTTCTAAAGAAGATAAAGAACGTGAGGAAAGGAAAATAAAAGAAAAGGAACGAGAAAAATACGATGGCTTAATTGCGTTAGTATTTACTTGCATTTATTTACTATTAAGTTTTGTAACGAGTGCTTGGCACATCACATGGATTTTGTGGATTGTTTATGCCATTGTTATTGAAATTGTTCATTTATTAATGGAAATGAAGGAGAATAAAAATGAAGGAGAATAATTTGAAAATGTTACTTGTTATACTATTAGTTTGTTTAGCTATCACCTTAGTTGGGTTTATGATTTTACTTTTAACGAATCATAAAATGAATTTTATTTTTTTTCGTACCAAAGGAGAATCGAAAATCATTTTAGAAGAAACATACCCTATAAATGACATTCAAAAAATCATTGTAAATGCCTCTATTTCTGATATTAAAATTTTAGCCTCCGAAACAGATAATGCAAGAGTAGTGATTTATGGAGAAGAAAAGGATAATGCTAGTAGTATTCTAGAAAATCATACTTTAACTATATCTAATTCAAAAAAGAATAAAATTTGTTTTGGTTTTTGTTTTTGGGGAAAAGAAGAAGTATTGGTGTACCTTCCAAAAAATGAGATTGATGCAATAGAATTAAAATCGGTATCTGGTGATATAGAAGTTTCTAATACCCCAAACGCATCTTTAGAAGTAAAAACAACAAGTGGAGAGATAAAACTTTCAAATGTGCAGGATGTTACTATAAATACTACGAGTGGTGATATTCTAGTAGACTCTTGCAAGAATGCATCTATGCATACAGTAAGTGGGGATGTAATTATTGGAAGTGTAGGGGATAGTGTCGATATAGTAACCACTTCTGGGGAAGTAAAAATTACCGATTTTATCTGCAAGAATAATTCAAACATCAAAACAGTAAGCGGAGATGTTTCCATATCTCAATTACAAGATGCTTATGTAGAGGCTAAAACTGTTTCAGGAGATATAAAAACAGATGGCAGTAATCGATATGCTAATAATACCTTAACGATTAAAACTACAAGTGGAGATATTTATGTAAAATAAAAAATGTAAATGTTCGTTTGACATTTACTTTTTTTGACTTTGTACGAGTTCTCTAATCATAACATCAGACTTTTGTGGGACAAATTCTTCCTTAGGAATAACGATTTGGGAATTATCTGGATAAGTAACTAAAATTCCTTCTGTACAATTTGTCACTTCTTTATAATCACTTACTAAAATTTGTGAATAGTCTTGCGCATCAGTTAAGTATTTAATACCATTTTTTGTGATTTCTGTGATATACCCAGCAAATTCTCCCAAATCATTTCCACCATGCTTATGGTCATAATTCATTAAGTAAAATGTATGATATTCTAGGAGAAAACTTTCGTAATTGGTAATAATTATATTAAAATTTTTGGCGTTCACAATATAATGTTTGTCATCTTTTAAAACAACATAATAGTAAAGTCCTTTAATGATTCCATCTGTATAATAGGGATTGTAAAAAACTCTACCATAACTATCATAGTTACATAACAAAACTTTGCAAATATTATCCGCATCAACCAAATATTTTTTTCCATCTTTTAGAATTTTTCTTACATATGTATTTTCATAGTGAAATGCTTCATAAGGTTCACCTATTTCATTGACAATTAATTCTCCATTTTCATAAAATAGAATCTTTGCTTCTTCTTCCGTTAGTGTGTATTTGCATGGAGCATTTGTTCTTCTCGCTTCTTCATTTGTTTTTTCTATTGTTTGTGATAAAGCATCCAATTGTTCATTGATCAAGTCATATTGTTTTTGGTTTGTTTCTATTATATTTTTTACTTCTTTTCCAACGAATATTGTCAGCGCTAATGTAAGAGAATAGATAGCAATTTTGGTTCCATGCTTTTTGATATTTTTTATTTTCATATATTGTCAGTCCTTTTCTTTTAAAACATTATTATTGTAAAGAGCTTGTTTTCTTCTGTCAATGAATTTGTTTCTGAATAACAATTGATTTTTTAGAAACTGAATTTATGTCTATTTTATTTAGAATTTTATGGTATGATTATTTATACGAGGAGTGAGAAAATGAAAGAAGAACTTTTGGATGTTTTAGATGAAAATGGAATTAAAACAGGACAAGTGTTACCAAGACGTGAAGTTCATAAAAAGGGACTATGGCATAGAATTATTGTAGTAGCCATTGTCAATGAAAAAAATGAAGTTTTAATTCAACAACGAAGCGCCAACAAAGATAAAAATCCAGGGATGTGGGATATATCTGTGACAGGACATTTATCTGCAGGACAAGATTCTTTGACAGCTGCTACTCGTGAAATTAGTGAAGAAGTAAGTGTCAGTTTAGGATATAGTGTTGAAGTAAGAGATTTCCGTTTTATGTTTTCTTATCGAAAAGAAGAAAAAGTAAGTGAAGAACATTTTGATAGACAATTTTATGATTTTTTTATTTTAAGACAAAATGGACTTTCAGCAGATAATATAAGATTTCAAGATAGTGAAGTACAAGCAATTAAATTTGTTTCTATCAATGAATTAAATGTTATGCGTGAAAAAGGCTTATTAGTAAATCGTGATGAATGTTATGATGAACTAGCTGCTTATTTATTTAGAATATAGAGGTGTATAATGAAAGAAGAGTTAATTGATGTTTTAGATGAAAATGGTGTATTAACAGGAGAAGTTTTACCAAGAAGTGAAGTGCATCAAAAGGGGTTGTGGCACCGCGCAATAGTAGTTGCTATTGTGAATGAAAACAATCAAATTTTATTACAACAACGAAGTGAAAAAAAAGAAAAGAATGCAGGAATGTGGGATATTTCAGTAGCAGGACATATTTCAGCAGGGCAAGATTCACTATTCGCAGCAGCACGTGAAATTAATGAGGAAGTTTGTGTTATGCTTGGGTATCGAACAGAAATAAAAGATTTTCGTTATATGTATTCTTTTCGAAAAGAGCAAGTTTTTAAAGAGGATTTTATTGAAAGACAATTCTATGATTTTTTTATTTTAAGAACAACTGGAGTAGATGATAAAACTTTATATTTCCAAGAGGAAGAAGTGCAAGCAGTAAAATTTGTAGATTTGCCAGATATTCAAAGAATGTTAGATAAAGGTGAAATAGTAGAACGGCCAGAAGTTTATCAAATACTATTTAAATATTTATTTCGTTTTTAATGTAGTCTAAATTTTATTAAAATAGGATTGTAATATCTATCTAAAATGGATATAATAACAATGTAAGTGTTACCAATTTCGATAACGCCTTACATGGGTAAAGCGCTATACCAAATAGCAAGTATAATCTATGGTGTTTGGTTAGCGCACTTTTTTATATTAATCGTAGGATGACTACAATTAATAAAATTATTATTACTAAAAGAAATAAGACCAATATTAGTATAAATTCTTTTTTCATAACTATCACTCCTTACTTTTAAACCCCCCTGATGTTTAAATCTAAGTTGTTTCTATTTGCAAGAAAGAATAGTAAGGCGCTACTTGTTGGTAACGAGTCGTTATTATGATGACTCTTTTTTCTTTTACAACACTTTCGATTTTGTTAGACAAAAGATTTTTTCTAAGAAAAAACAAAGCATTTGATAGGAAAGGTAGTGAAAGTATGGATCAAAAAATGATAGATCAATTAACAGAAAACTATAAATTACCGAAAGAAGAGCACAACAAAATTTTGGGAAAATTAAAAGAAAAAATATTTATAAATAAAATTGCAGAAAATCATCCATCTATTTTATTTGTTGTTGGACAGCCAGGAAGTGGAAAAACAACTTATATAAAAAATACCAGTTTTTCTAAATACATTAACATTAATTCCGATGAGTATCGTGTATCAACCCATTATGCAAAACTTACTAATTATGATGTCCATTTGTGGGGAGATGAACTTTTTTCTTATGCTATAGAGCATGGCTATTCTGTTTTAAGAGAAAAAGCACCAACAGACTATGGATTATTAGAAATGATGAAAATCATTCCTTCTAACTATGAGGTTGCATTACATGTAGTATTAACTGGGAATTTAGAAAGTTTACTTAGAACACACGAACGCTATGAAAGGGATTTAAACGAAAATAAAATTGCCAAGTTATCTAGTAGAGATGCACATAATAAGTGTTATCAGTTGTTACCTGACTTTGTAAAAAAGTGTTTAGAATTTAATATAAAAGTGAGTGATGTTAGTATAGAAGAAAATCAATGGAAAATACAATCCATTCTAGACCATTCTTTAGAAGTTTTACAAAAAGAAAGAGAAGAAAGTAATAAAACTGCTTGCATTCAATATGATATAAGAATGCATAAAATTAAAGAAAGTAAAAAATTTCGGAATGCTTCCCAAGAAGAGTGGGATGAACTTGAAAAAATCGAAGACATATATTTAGAAATAAAAAAATTATTTATGCTATAATAAAAATATAGAGGTTGAGTATGAATAAGAAAAAAATTTTGAAAATTGGTGGTATTGTCCTAGGAAGTATTCTATTGGTTGTTCTTTTGATTTGTGGGATTCAATACTTACGTGTGAAGTTTGCTAAAATAGAAGTAGTTTTGGTGGAGGATTTAACCATAGAATTTGCCAGTGAAAAACATGTTTCTGATTTTATTACAAGTATCAATGGTACCATTACAAATGACTATTTAATTGATTCTACTACTTTAGGGATCAAAGAAGTGAAAGTAGATTTTAAAAATGATGATGGAATAAAAGTACAATATGTTTATCATGTTGAGGTAAAAGATACTGTAGCACCTGTGATTTGGCTTAGTGGTTCTTATACGATTAACAAAGGAACAGAGGTGGATTTGGTTAGCAAGATTTTATGTGGAGACAATGAAGATGCTCGTCCCAATTGTTATATTGAAGGGGAATATGATTATAATACAGTAGGAACGTATCCACTCACCTTTAAGGCAGAAGATAAAAGTGGAAATGTAAGTGAGCAGAAATTTAACTTACGTGTAGTGGAACCTCCTAAAACAAACGGAACTACACAAACACTAGAACCATCTAAAACTTACTTTTCAGACATTGTAGAAAATTTTAAAACAGAGAATACGCGTATTGGCATTGATGTATCCAAATGGCAAGGTGAGATTGACTTTGAACAATTAAAAAATGCAGGTGTAGAATTTATGATGATTCGTCTTGGAGGAACAAGAGGAACCAATAAAGAATACTTTATCGACGAAACATTCGAACAAAACATAAAAAAAGCAACGGAATATGGCATAGATGTAGGTATTTATTTTTATTCTTATGCAAATTCCAATGAACATGCAAAAAGAGACGCTGAATGGGTGATTGAACAATTAAAAGACTATAAAATAACTCTTCCTATTGCTTTTGACTGGGAAAACTGGAGCAGTTTTAATGATTACAACTTAAGTTTTTTTGGACTTACTGATATGGCACATACGTTTTTAGAAACGATTGAAAACGCTGGATACAAAGGACTTCTTTATAGTAGTAAAAATTATTTAGAACGAATTTGGCTACCCACAAAATACGATACATGGCTTGCCCATTATACAAAAAAAACTAATTATGAAGGCAACTATACTTTTTGGCAGTTATGTAGTGATGGAAGAGTGGATGGTATTAAGGGTGCTGTTGATATTGATATCTTGTATTTAGATAAATAGTATGTTAAAGTATCTTTCTGAAAAGGAGAAAATGCTATGAAATACAAGGAAATTTTGGATTTTGAAAAAGAAATTTTAAAGAGCATAAAGGAAATTATACAAGACGAAAACGATAGAAAAATAAGTCCCGCTATTTTACTTACCAAGGATATAGATATATTTATGGAAGAACGTTTACAAAAAAGAGTAACAAAAGAAACAAATTTAGCAGAAAAAAAGGGAATTATTGAACTGGAATTAAAAAACTATATTTATTCTAAATTACTATCATTCGAACAACTTTTTTTTGACGAAAACTTATCTATATATGAATTTCTAGGACTTCTTTGTGATAAAATCCATAATGAATCTATTGTAGATAATATCACTATGTATGTAGTGCATTTACTATCTAAATTGCAAGGACATGATTTTTATTGGTATATAGAAGAAAATACAGAAAGTTTTGCACCTTTTATGGATGTAAGAGAGGAAGAAATTTTTGGACTTGTTTCTCATAAAGATACTTATTCTATGGATACATTTGCTACTATCTGGCATTATTTCATGTATGAATTTGAAGAGAAAGTGGAAATAAAACGAAGTTAAAAAAATTACCAAAAAATGGAGAAAAAATTCTTCTTTTTTTATGATTGATTTTCTAAAAATTCACCAAACTAAAAGTAGGTGAAAGAGGTATGAAGAAATTATTACTTACAGGAATCTTTTTAATTGGATTTGCAATGCATACGAATGCTTTTAATATAAATGATTGTTTAGAGGACATTCAACTTGAAAATCTAAATTCAAAAAATTTATTATCCTACATAAAAGAAAATAATTTAGCAGATAAAATCATGGAAGTTTGTAGTGATGATATTTGTACGAAATTAAACTTTTCAGAATTAGAACAAAGTGTTAAATATTTTATAAAAAGAAATATAGATTTTTTGAAAAATAAAGATATAGAGTCAGCCATAGAAGCAGAATTGAAAGGATTTAAAATTGATAAGATAAGTATAAATTCATGTGAATGATTTTGACATAATTTGAATTTTATTTGGGACAATTTTCATTGTCTTTTTTTTACGTATCTCACTTTTTCACTTATTATAAACACCCTCTATAGAATGTGTCTAAAAAAATGATAACA
>CAQBKK010000015.1 GCA_948760655.1 uncultured Bacilli bacterium
CTTCCTTCTGGTACATAATAGTTCCCTTCTGGACTTTGATAAATCACCTTATCCCCACTTCCACTCGTTATAATTTGAAAGCCTTTTAAAGTATTTTTTGCTTCTTCTAAAGACATCCCAACTACATCAGGCAATACTACATACTTTGTATCTAACCATGTATATTCTCTAGGCATTCCCTCTTGTGTTTTTTTATAACCATACAAATCAATTGCTGCCTTAAAAACATTTTTAGCAATTGGTGCCGATACGACTCCTCCATATTGTGTAATTCCTTTTGGATTATCAATGGCAACGTAAACCACAAGCTCTGGATCATCTGCTGGCATAAATCCCATAAAAGAAACGATATAATTTCCTACCATATATGTACCATTTTGCACCTTCTGGGCTGTTCCTGTTTTTCCTCCAACACGATAATTTTCAATATACGCATTCTTTCCACTACCATTAGCAACAACACTTTCTAAAGCGTAGCGCACTAATGCACTTGTTTCTTCACTAACGACACGAACCCCCTCATCAGGTGTAAAAAGCTTTATCACACTATTCGTCTCTGGTTCTGTCATCTTTGATACAATATAAGGTGTATGTAAAATACCTCCATTAATAGCAGCGGATACAGCTCTTACTTGTTGGATGGGTGTTACGCTTATTCCTTGACCAAAACTTGTTGTTGCCAGTTCAACAGGTCCCATTTGTTCCAAAGAAAACAAAATGCCACTTGCTTCTCCATTCAAATCAATTCCTGTTTTTTCTCCAAATCCAAAGCTTTTGATGTAATTAAGAAGACGCTCTGCCCCAAGTTTTTGACCCATCACCACAAATCCAGGGTTACAAGAATTCTCTACTACCTGAAGCATCGTTTCTGCTCCATGTCCTCCAGCTTTCCAACATTTGATACGGGCATTTTCTACTTGTATAGATCCTCCATCATAATAGGAATCGTTAAACAAATTAATCGTTTGTTCTTCTAAAGAAGCAGCAAGAGTAATAATTTTAAAAGTACTTCCTGGTTCATACGTCATCCATACTGGTAAATTTCTATTGATTACTTCTACAGAGGAAGTTTGATAATTATTCGGATTAAAATTTGGACGTGAGGCCATTGCTAAAATTTCTCCTGTTTTTGGATTCATCGCTAAAATAAGAGCTTGTTCAGGACTATATTTAGAAATGACATTATCCAGTTCATTTTCTACTGCTAGTTGTAAATCTATATCAATGGTAAGGTCTACATTTATCCCATCCTGTGGTTCTTCATACACTTCTGTTAAATTCAAACGATTTCCTTTTCCATCAGAAAAATACTTAATGGCACCACTTGCTCCTGTGAGATATTCATCAAACTCAAGTTCTACTCCCGATAATCCTTGGTTATCAATTCCAACATATCCTAAAACATGAGAAAGTACATTTCCATAAGGATAATATCTTTTACTTTCCTTTACTAAGTATACCCCATCATACCCCAAATTATTTATCTGTTCTGCTACGTCATAAGATAGTTGTCTGCCCTCTGGATGTACTCTTTCAATCGAGGTTTTCTTACTCACATGGCGATACATTTCTTCATAACTTACTCCTAAAATCTCTGCTAGACTCTTGGAAACCTCTTCTTTATTCACGATTTGGTTAGGAATAACCACTAATGAAGTGGTCGTAATATTTGTTGCTAATACTTTCCCGTTACGATCTCTAATTTCTCCACGATCTGCACTAATGGGAAGTTCTCTACTCCATAAAGACTCTGCCAAACTCGATAATTTATTGTAACTAAATACTTGAATATAAAAAACTCTACCAATAATCAGTAGTAAACATACAATCACTACTAAAAATACAACTCGCATTCGAATATGAATAGTATTAAAAAACATAATGGCGCTCCTTTATAAAAGTTTATGAGAAAACCAAAAAAAAAGAAGTATTTTTCCTACTCTATATCAATATACTTCTTTTCTAGCACTTTCTTTTCCTCTTTTTTAGGAATTTCTATATTCAATATACCATTTAGAAAATTTGCTTTTATATCTTCACTTTCTATATCTTCGCCGACATAAAAACTTCTTGAACAAGAACCAGAATATCTTTCTTTACGAACAAATTTCCCTTCTTCTTTTTCTTCAGCATTTTTTTCTATCGTAGCTTCAATAGTTAAATACCCTTCTTCAATACTCATTTTGATATTTTCTTTAGAATATCCAGGTAAATCTACAGCTATTTCATATTTGTCATTCTTTTCTTTAATATCTGTACGCATCATTTTACTTTCATGATTTGTAAAAATTGGATCTAAAAAAGCATCCTCCCATAAATCAAAATCATTTCTTTTTGGTATCATCATCATATAAATTCGCTTCCTTTCTTATTTGTTACTATTTTGTGTAACCTTTGCCTTTTATATGTAAAATACCTTTTACATTTTTAATTATAACACTATTTTTAGCACCGTCAAGCATAAAGTGCTAATTTTTATTTTCTATCTATAGACATCTTTTCTTCTATTTTTGTACATTTAGAAGAAACAAAGCATAAAGAATAAATAAGTAAAAATAAGAACAAAATTCCTAAAAATAAAAAAAATTTCATAAAAACACCATAACTTCCCTATCTTTAAGATAAGCAAAAATAACATTTTTATGAATTTATTTAATCTCTTCATTACAAATAACTTGTAAAGGATTCAAATAAGTTAATAAATAAAATTTATCTTTTGTTATATATTTCTGAATCTTGTGCTTCGACTTTTCAAATGTAGAAAACAAGGAGCTATCTGCATGATGAATATCTGTGGCTAAAAAAGAATATATTCCTTTTTTTAAATAGAAAAGAAATTGTTTTTTGGCTTTTTTCCCATACTTTCCATAAATATTTTCAATATTCCCTTGAAATAAACAGCCCATAAGAAGCAATTTTTCAACAATTTCAAAAGAATCATAAAAATAAAGATAACGTTCTGGATGGGCAATAATAGGAACGTATCCTTGATTTCTTAACGAAAACAAAATATCCATCATATCATTCATCATTTGAAAAATAGGAAATTCAATTAACAAATAACGACTACCATTCAAAGCATAAATTTCTTCTCTTTTTAAAAGTTCCAATAAATGCGACGTCAAAAATATTTCATTCCCTAAATATAAAGAAATAGGAATATTTTCTTTCTTTACAGCATCTTGTAATTCATAAAACTTTTTAAACTTTACTACATTATTACTACTATAAGTACTATTTTCTATATAATGAGGAGTAACAATTACAGAAGTAATCCCCCTAAGAGAAAATTGTTTTAAAATTTCTATACTTTCTTCTAAACTTCGAGCACCATCATCCAAACAATCTAATATATGAGAATGAATATCAATCATAATAATCACTATTCATAATAATTTCCATAATAACTTCCATGTGTATCAGCTGTTCGATTTACAATAACCCCAGCAATATCTGCACCTACACTTATTAAACTCTTCTTTGTAAACTCTAAATCATTAGTCTTAGTATAATTTAAAGAAGCAACAATAACCGTTTTATCAACATATTTAGTTAAAATCAAAGAATCCGTAAGCCCATTAACAGGTGTACCATCTAAAATAATATAATCAAAACGTTCAGACAAAGTGCGAATTAAAACTCTTGTCTTTGGAGAATTCAAAAGTTCACTCGGATTGGGAGGTACCACTCCTTTAGGAAGTAAATACAAATTCTCAATATTGGTTTTCTTAATATAACTATTAAACTTTGTTTCTACATTTTCTAAAAGTAAATTAGAAAGTCCTCGATCATTTTCAACATTAAAAATCTTATGCAATCTTCCTTTTCGCATATCACAATCCAAAAGAAGCACTTTACTTCCATTTTGAGCAAATGCAGTCGCTAAATTCGTACTGATAAAACTTTTCCCCTCAGAAGGCACAGAAGAAGTAACAAGAATAGAATGCACTTTTTTATCTACTCCTGAAAACTCTAAATTTGTTCTAATAATACGTATAGCTTCTGCAACACTAGACTTTGGATTGGTTTCTACAATAATTTCATGATTCACTTTGCCTTACCCCCTTTTTTCTTTTTAGAATAATCAGGAACAGATCCTAAAATAGTAAGTTCAAACTTTCTTTCTACATCTTGTATACTTTTAATCGTTGTATCAAAATAATAAATAACAAAAAGTAAAACAAATGCAATAATAACGCCACCTACAACATAAAGAAATACTTGCTTTGTAGTATTAAAATTAGAAGGAATAGTCTCTATCTCCGCATAATCAAGCACAGAAACATTAGACAAATTATATAATTCCTTTGCCTCTTTACTAAACACATCTGCCACTTCATTAGCAATCAAATAAGCTTCTTTTGCTTCTAAATTAGTAACAGATATTTCTATAATTTCAGTATCATTTATAGAACCTACATGAATCATCTTGGCAAGTTCAGTTGTCGTATAATCTAAATGTAAATTTTCAATAACTTGGTTTAAAACTCGACGACTTTTTACAATTTCTTGATACGTACCTACAAGTTTTGAATTAACTGTCAAATCAGATTGCGTAATAGAAGACTCATTATTATTACTAAAACCAGTTAATATAATACTTGTCTTCGAAGTAAATAAAGGCTTTTGTATAAAAAGAGAATACAAACACCCACAAGTAACTACAAAGGCAACAATTGCTAGAAAAGAAACTATTTTTGAACTAAAATACATAAATAAATCTCGAATATCTAACTCTTCCATATCATGCCTCTTTCTATTCTACTAAAAATTATAACATGAAGAAAACTTTTTGTATAGATAAAAAAAAGCATCTTCATAAAGAAGATACTAATAGAGTTTTCTAATTTTCATCATAAACGCCATCAATTATTTTTTGTGGATTATAATACATTAAATTGTCAATATAATCATCGTCTACTATATTTTTTAACTTTTTTTGAATTTTAGAAAATCGACTAAAAAATTTAGCATTTTCGCGATGAATATCACTTCCAAGAACAAAATATTTATGTTGTTTTAATAAACGTATAGCTAACTTCTGAGAAGATTTCCCATACTTTCCAACAAACGATTCTAAATTTCCTTGTAATAATATTCCCATATCTGTATACTTTTCAATCAATTTAGGATTATCTAAAAAGATGCGATAACGCTCAGGATGAGCAAGAACAATATGAACTCCACTAGCAATTAGTTCAAAAAGTAAATCTAAATCTGTATGTAAATGTTCTAAAAGTGGAAGTTCTACTAACAGATAATTGGTTTGATTCATAGTAAAAATATCTTTACTTTTAATTCTTTCAATAATAGTTTCAAATAAATAAACTTCATTCCCCAAGTACAATTCCAAAAGAATATTTTCTTCTTTTAATTTTTCTCTTAACTTTCTAACGATTTCCTTTTTTATTCTATTATTTGCAACATATTCTGTATTTTCCATATAATGAGGTGTTAAAATGATTTTAGTATATCCAAGTTGGTACATTTGCTTAAGTATGGCTAAACTCTCTTCTAGCGTTTTAGATCCATCATCAATACCATATAAAATATGAGAATGTGTATCAATCATTGACATAATAATCGCTATAATAAGAACTAGAAGAAGTATTTGAAACTTTATTTAAAACAACACCAGCAATATCAACTTCCAAATTTTGTAAACTTTTAATTGTATTCTCTAATAAATTCATTTTTGTATAATTAGCAGCACTAACCACTACTACTTTATCAACATATTTAGTAAAAACTAAAGAATCAGTAAGCCCTGTAATAGGAGTACCATCAAAGATGATAATATCATAATCTTTCTCTATTTGTTCTAAAAAATGTGTCATATTAGGAGAATCTAAAAGCTCACTAGGATTTGGAGGAACCACACCTCTTGAAATAAAAGATAAATTCTCAATTCCTGTCTCTTTTATATATTTTTTATATTTTTTTCCATCATCATTTACAAGTAACTCAGAAAACCCATTCTTATTACTAGCTTTAAATATTTGATGTAGTCTTCCTAACCGTAAATCACAATCAACAAGCAAAACTTTCAAATTTTTTTGGGCAAAAGAAACAGCCAAATTAGAACTAACAAAACTTTTTCCTTCCCCCTTCACAGAAGAAGTAACTAAAAGCATTTTCCCCTTTTTTAACTTTAATGAAAATTGAATGTTCGTTCTAATTACACGAATAGCTTCAGCAACAGAAGACTTAGGATTTTTATTTACTATTAATTCATCCATTATTTATTCCCCCTTTTCTTATTCTTTCTTTTATTATTATAATCTGGAATAGAGCCAAGTACAGGAACATCTATTTTTGATTCAATCTGAGCAGTATTCTTTATTGTAGTATCAAAATAATAAACAATAAACAAAATAATAAAAGCAATAATTATTCCTGCCCCAAAAGACACTAAAATAGATTTTTCAAGTCCGATATTAGAAGCCTTAGAAGCTATACTTGGTGTATCTAAAATACTAACATTAGAAACATTATAAATAGATTTAACTTCTTCACTGAATACATCAGCTATCTGCTTTACAATTTGATAAGCAAGTTCCGCATTCCCATCAACCACTGTTATTTTTATAATTTCTGTATCCGTTACCCCTGTAACTGAAACTTTTTTAGCAAGTGTATCTACATCATAACTCAAATTTAAACTTTGAATCACTTGTTCTAAAACTTTTTTAGACTTTGTAATTTCTTGATAAGTCGCTAATAACTTTTGATTAATACTTAAATCATTTGTACTAATAGCTGCTTCATTTTCCTTAGTAGCATTCGTAAATCCTGTCAAAATAAGAGAAGTAGAAGATTCATACTTGGGTTGTTGTAATACAGTTAAGTAAAAAACTCCTACAAAACATACACTAAGTACAATGGCAATAAAATACAATATTTTAGATAAAAAATAACTCCCTAAATCTCTCAAATTAATCTCTTCCATGTCAATCCCCCTTAAATTTGCCATTACCCTATCACAATTTCTTTACAATGTCAAACTTTTTTTCGACAAAAGATGACATTTTTTATCTGTCTTAAAGAGATTAAAAAAAGAACTTCCAACAAATGCCCCACAAGTATCAAGAAATACATCAAATACTCTACCTGTTCTATCACTTACAAAAAGCTGATGTACTTCATCTGTACAAGCATACAAAAAACAAAACAAGATACTATAAATAAAAGCATGCTTTACTCCATAACTTAAAAGAGAGCCATAAACAAAAATCCCTAGCAATAAATAAATCGTAAAATGAGCACTCTTGCGTACAAAATTACGCATGATTATAACCAGTTCCTCTTTTCTTTCTTCCAAAATTTCTTTCTTAGTTATTTTAGAATAAACTTTAATCAATTTTATTGTAAAACCATCACTAATACTTTCACTTTTTATTCCATTTTGATGAGAAAACAAAAATATCATACAAACACAAAGAATCACTAACAAAGTGAAAGCGATTCTCTTACCCTTCATTTAAAACCTCATTCATTTTTTGCTTAGCTTCATTTACACTACTCATATCTGGCTTCATAACACTTAACTTCAATTTAGATCCCATACTATAGGTTGGTTCCATAGACCCACTCCCTGTAACAGCCATACTTTCTATATTCCATGAAGGCATTTTATCAATTTGATATTTAATAAACGAAGTAATTTTTTCCATTGGCATATCGGTTTGGAAACTTTCACTCAAAGACTCTAAAATACTATTGTACTTACTAATTAATATTTTAGAATTTGTCACTTTATTAATAATAGCCGTAATGACCTGTTGTTGATTGGCACCACGATGGCGATCTCCTTCTTTATAAGCCATTCGTTCTCTTGCATACGCAAGTGCTTGTACACCATTAAAATGATTCCATCCTTTTTCTACATACACACTCCAATTTGTATAAGCCTTAAAAGCTGTATCCGATTCAATATCAATACCACCAATAGCATCAATAAGTTTAACTAAAGTATTAAAATTCACTCGCAAATAATAATGAATATCCATTCCATACAAATTTTCTAATGTTTTAATACTTTTGTCAATTCCATAAATACCTGCATGCGTAAGTTTATCCTTTAATCCCTTAGTACCAGCAAGTTGCACATAATAATCTCTAGGCGTATTGACTAACAATATGTGATGAGTTTTAGGATTCACAATAGCAAGTTGGTTGACATCACTACGCCCTCGAACGCTTTTAACATTTCCCCATTGGTCTATCCCACTAATATAAAGAATAAATGGTTGTTCTGTAACGTTAATAGGATTTTCACTTGATTCTTCCTCAACATGTGCTTTAACTTTAACCTCAAAAGTATAGATAGATTTTGTATCCTCTTCAAAATTTTCTACTTCTTCTTTAACTAAAGAAATATAACTTTCTTCAATGACTATGGCATCAATTTCTTTATTTAATAAAGTATCCGCCATGCCTCCAAAACTTTCAAAAGTAACTTCTTCATAAGAAAGTTTAGGTTGAAGTTCATTTACTATATCTTCTTTATAATCATCAGCAAGATAAAGAATTTCTTTACTTTGTAAATCATTTAATTCATTGTAATTACTCTCTTTTAAAACTAAAACAGAATAAGTCAAAGTATCATAATCTACCTTGGTATTTTTTAAAAAAGAATAAGTATTATCTAAATATTTCGTTCCCAAAATAAATACAATAGAAAACGAAACAGAAACAATCATTGCAACAATCTTACCAACTTTTTTCTTTTTGCTAAACAAAAAATAAAATAAAACACCCCAAATAAAAATGACTATGACAAAACATCCTATTAAATATTTAATAGGTAAAATATTTAATTTAGATAGACTATAGCTAAACAAACCAAATCCAATGCCAAATAAAAATATAACTATAACACTTATTATTTTTAAAATAAGTTCTCGTCTATTTTCTTTCATAAATAACCTCCAAAACATAAAATTTATTTTAACACATAATTTAAAAATTAGATGTTTTTTTCAAAATTCTTTTAATTTCTTTTTTTCGAATAATAAAAAATTCATAAAAATTTATATTATATTCTTTACAAAAAATTTTTAAAAATATAAAGCTACAAGTAGTATAAGAGAAAACTGAAGCAATAGCAGCACCATAAATTGTAAAATAAGGAATCAAAAATAAATTTAAAACAATATTAATTAAAACAGATAAAAATAAAATTTTGACAACCACGCTTTGCTTTCCTTTTGAAATATAAATAGGATGAATCAACTTATAAATAATCATACTTAAACACCCTACAAATAAAATAATGGTACAAAAATAAGAATTAGAAAATTCTAAACCATACATAACATTAATAAAAAGCTTACCCAATAGTACAAATCCTATAATAAAAATAAATGACATATATATACTATATTTAGTTACCAGAACAATCTCTTGCACTGAATCTCTACGTGTTGTTTTATGGATGAGAATATCTTTAAAAGCATCTGGTATTAACCATAACATATTGGCTAAAGAAGTCCCCACACTATAAAGTCCCACCAAATCCGAAGAAGTCATACTTTTCAAAAATAAAACATCAAGGTTATAATTCAAATTCATAAGGAAATGCATCATCATACAAAAAAAACATAACTTAAAAAGTGTTTTTAATCTCAATTTATCTATTCCTTTAAATCTAGGAACAAAACGAAAAGAAATAAATGTTCCTATTATCATAATAACCTCATCAATGAAAGTTACAAGTAGCATCACTTCCAAAGATTTAGGTAAAAAACAATAAGCGATTACGACTATAATTAAATAAAATATTTTATAGAAAATGTTATTAAAATCTCTTTTTTTTATATCCTCAATTGCTGCAAAACAAAGAATATTTGTTCTTAAAATACCTCCACTAGTTAACATAAAAAGTAAGGTTAAGGTAATATTTTGAAAAACGAATGACACCAACGCTAGAAAAAAAATAATACCTGTTTGAACCAAAGAAATAAAAATAAAAAATCCGAGCAAATCCTCCTTATAATTTCTCTTATAGGTACTATAAGTTTGACTAAGTCCAAAAGAAAAAAGAATAGTTAATATTGACACTATATTAATTATATAAGCATATTCTCCTTTTAAAAAAACTCCTAAATGTCTATTAATTAAAGCAGATGTGACTATTCCTAAAAAAACAATACTTAATTTACTGACTATAGCTGTTAAATATATTTTTTTATTCTCATTCATTATCCATCTCTCCTATCGTTTTTAAAATCCAATTTAGATAAAAGTTTTATCTTATAAATACTATTAGAATCAACATATTTAGCACTGTGCTCCCCATACAATGTTAAACTTTTATTTGATAAATAAGCTTTTAAATAAGCATCATATTCCTTACTCCCACTAGCATAATTCTTTTCTTCCACCCGAACTTTAATTTTTTCTAAATCATCTGGTAAAAATTTATAATGAAGTAAAGATAAATGAAGTGGTAATTTAAAATTTTTATAAAAAGGAAAGGAAAAATGGGAATTGTATTGAATATCTCCTTCCTGCCAAAAAACTAAAGGATATTTTATCAAAAAAGGATTAATATTACGATATACATTAAAAATTCTCTTTCGAACCCCTCCTTGTATCAATTCAAACTTATTATGTTTTGCAACTTCATATGTATCTACATCAAAATAACGATACTCATCAATAAAAAAAGAGGAATTATTTTCTTTTGACAAAAACGGCTTTTTAGAATACATATCTATCATAAGTGATTTCATACGATAAATACGATTTGCAGTAGCATAGTCTACTAAAGACTTAATGTTCTTTTCTTCCATATTATTATAAGTAAGAAATTCATCCGAATCTAAAATAAGATACCACCTATTATATCCATACAAATGCATTATTTTAGATATCCATACCTGTCTTTTCATAGTAGAATATTGATCAGTAATTTGAAACAAACAAATGTCCTTTAAAGACTGCAAAAAAGAAAATGTTCCATCAGTAGAATCATTATCAATAAAAATAAAGTTTTCTATTCCTAATTCTTTATAATAGTTGTAAAAAGTTTGAATTCTTTTTAAATCATTTTTTACTAAACAGATTAAAATTACTCCTTCATTAGAAAAGTTTTGTTCTTGAATAACACGAAAATTCGTATTATAAAAAAGGTTACTAAAAGTATATCCATCATTAGTTTTTAAAACCAGTTTTTGAAGAGCTCTATATATTATTTTGGCATTAGAAATAGGATTTTTCTTATAAAGCTTTTTCAAATTTTTCAATTCGTGTATTTTTATAATGGGATGACAAAAGAAATGAAAATAAAATATTTTTTCTCTTAAAATGGCAGGTAATTTATAAAAAAATTTCTCAACTATTTTCAATTTGTTTCGCCTTCTCCCATATATATTTTGCAAAAACCAAAAAAGTAAAAATATAATGAACTCTTATATAACTACCAGTACTATAATCAGAAACCAAAGTCATAACCAAAAAACAAAATATAAAAATATATACACTATTGCCCTCTTTTTTTAGAGATTTACTTGCTTTAAGAAGCAAAAGAATATAACTACCATAATATATGGTAAATCCTATTAACCCCAAAGAACTCAATATCTCAAGATAATTGTTATGAGCATATAAGAATGGTCCAGAATGATTTCTAGAATAATTGGCAAAATTATTTATACCCCAACCTGTAATTGGTTTTTCTAAAAACGCATCCATAGATAAATGTTTCAATAAATTTCTTTCCGTAATAGAAGCATCATTAACTTTCGAATCATCATCTTTTACAACTATTAAAATAATATTTTCAATCCTTCTACCAATCAGTTTATATAAACTCTCATTTGTAGTTATAATTCCATATAAAAATAATAAACTAACGAAACCTATTATAACAAACTTAATAATATTTATAATATTTTTTCGATATTTTAAGAAAACTATCATAATAGCAAAAATAATTAAACACAGTAGCGTTTTTCTTGTACCAGAAAAAATAGAAGTAATAAAAACAACAACAAATTTTAAAATTGTCAATCTATCCCTTTTTATATAAAACATTTTCCAAAAAAGAAAACACAAAGAAATAATTAATGAATAAGAAAATACCATATACGTTCCATAATTTTCAAAAATATAATATCCTAATCGCACAAAAGTTTTTAAAACTTTAGGTAAATCAAAGATAAGCAAGTAAATAGACATTAAAAAGGTTGCATTGGTAAAAGAATCAAACAAACGTATAAGTCTACTCTCATAAGTTTGATTTTCTTTTCTTCTTTCTAAATATTCTGCAAGGCAAAAAGAAATTAAAACAGCTAGAAAAGTTTCTTTAATTGCATAATTTGCTCCTTCTTGAGAAATAGCCCAAATTTTACTAGTAAATCCCCATATAACAAACAAACTTAGTAATATAACATGTATATTAATTTTTAATTTATTACTTTCTAAAATAGAAACAAAAGTAAAAAAGGATAATAACCCAACTAAGACATAATAAAGTGTCATTCCAAATAGAGGTTGCATAACAATTGCATACAATATTAAAATACAAAAAAAATCAGATATTCGTTTAATTTTCATTAGTATCACCTTTTAATAAACTCTCATATAAATTTTCCAAATATTTTGTAGCAGATTTTATTTCATAACCTTTTTCAATGATTATATTTTCAACATTTTTTCTTGATAAATTCTTAATATCCATTTTTAATATCTCATCTTTCCAAATATCTATTTTATCTAAGCTTAAAAACTTTGTTTTTTCTAATAATTTTGTTTCTTTTGTTATCGTATCTGCAAAAATACATTGCAAATCAGAAGCTTGAGCCTCTATACCCGCAACAGGAAGCCCTTCAAACAAACTAGGCATTAGCAATAAATCTATCCCTTGTAAAATCCGATGAACATCGTCTCTTACCCCAAGGAAAAAAACAACATTTTGTAAATTTAATCTTTCAACTTGATCTTCCAGTTCTTTTCTTAATTCCCCATCACCAACCAGTAATAATCGAAATTGTGAATCTATTTCATACAAAGATTTAAACAATTCTATCAAAAATTTATGATTTTTTTGAACATTCAACCTACCAATATGACCAATTACCTTATAATTATCAATATTTAATTCATTTCTTATTTCAATTCTTTTTGTTTCTTTGTAAGAATATTTTTCTATTTCAATAGCATTTTTTACTAAAAAATATTTTTTATTTTTAAATAAAAACGTTCCTGCCATATTAGAACATGCAAAATAAACATTAGACATTTTGACAGCCTTACTTTTAAAAATCTGATTACGAACATTTTTAATAACATTTTTAGACCATAAAAAAGTAGCATGACTATGTAATATTCTCACTTGTACACCATTTTTTTTCGCAGATTTCAAATAAAAGTATCCCATATTTAAAATATGACAATGAACAATATCATAAGTACGATTCTTAAAAAAATTATTTATTTTAAATATTTCTTTCACCATACCAAAATTAGATAAATTTGTTTTTAAAAATATATTACCTTTATTCTTTTCAATGATTTCCTTATATTCGTGGCTTAAATTATCATTAAATTTTGAAACTAAAAAATCAACATGATATTTTTCAAAATTTATATTTTGGTAATAATTCATCACATAAGATGCAATTCCATCACATTTATTTAAGCTATCAACAATCATTAATATTTTTATTTTTTTCATAAAATCACCTCCTGCTTTTAGTTAATATGTTTTGATAATTTTCTACTAACTGATGTATATAATTTATCTCACTAGAAGAATTAGATATATGTTCATAAGATAAACTATCTACTAATTGCATTTTTAAAACAAGATCTGAAATATCATTTGTTTTAAATAAAAAGCCATTCTTTCCAGGAACTATTTTTTCACGTGCAGCAGATACATCACTTACAATACAAGGCAAATGAACACTTAAAGCTTCTTCCACCGTTAAGCCAGCTCCTTCATACCATAATGACGGAAAAACAAATGCTTTTGCATTTAACATATAATCGAGAACCTGTGTTTTTTCCATCCAACCTACAAACTGTATAGTAGGATATTTAGTTTGTAAATAATCTCTCTGTTCTCCATCTCCCACTACAATCCCCAAAGTTTTTAATTTGGTACAAGCTTTGCAAAAAATTTCTACACCTTTTTCTTTAGAAATACGTCCAACATACAAGTAATAAGTATTTTTTTTATGATTAACTATCGTCTTATTATGTTGTAAATCAATTGGATTTAATATTTTAATAGCATTTATATTTTTCGGAAATTGTGACTTTAAAATTTCCCACTGTAAATCAGAGATATAAATTACATTTTTAATCCTTTGATTTAACTTTACAACTTTATTTTGAACATATTGTCTAATGAATCTATAAAATTTAAATAAATAATTTCTAGAATCGCAATTACATTTCAAGCACTTCCAAGACATAGATTTTAAAGAACAAATTTGATTTTTTTTATAATTGAAATAACCACCATTAGGACAAGAAATAAAATAATCATGTAAAGTTAAAACGAGGGGAAATTTCATTTTAAAAGCTATCGAAAATATACTACATGACAAACACTTTGTCCATCCATGAACATGAATAATTGTATTCTTTTTATCGAATTGTTTTAACAAAGACTTAAATTCTTTTTTGGCTTTTAAATTATAGACCCCATTTATACTTCCTCTTAATTTATTTTTATCTTTCAAAAATTCTTTTTGATTGGTAGAAATCAAATGAATATCTTTATGTAACAAGGAACAATCCATCTCATGGCTCGCTGTAAAGAAATAGACACCAACACTAGGATAATTTTCCACCAATAAATTAGCAGTATCTATAGCAACTTTACTTGCCCCACCTTGAATATAATCAAAATCATTTACAAGGATAACATTAAACTCTTTTTTTATATCCATTTCCCCACCTTCATTCCTAAAAAACGTACTGTCATATTAAACGGAAACTCTAAAAAAACTTTTATATTTTTTTCTTGTAATGCCCTTTTAAAAACATACTTTGCAAGACTTCCACCTGATTTATTTGTTCCAAATTTATCTAAATAAGCATTTTCTTTAAAAAATTTCCCAGTTAACTTATAACGTTTATAAATTTCCTTCAAAGTAAAGTCATGAGAATGTATAACTTCAGAAGTAGCACAATATTTTATTTTATATCCTGCCATTATAATTTTATAAGCAATATACATATCTTCGCTAATAGGTAAATTCTTACCATCATAACCGTTTAACTTTACAAAAATATCTCTTTTTATGGCTGAAGAAGCATCACTAAAGAAAAAAGTACGTAAACCGAAAGAATCTATATCATTTTTTGAAACACAAAAAGAAGAAGCTGGATAATTCTTTTCACGAATATATTTTTCAATTCCATTAGTTTTAGGTAACTGTCTAGAATAAGCTGCCACTACAGTACCATTAATATCTTTAACAAGTTCATAAAGCCAATTCTTTTTTTCTATTAAAACATCTTGAGTAATAAAAACAAGAATATCCGCTTGACTTTGAAAAGCAACTTTTTCTCTAACCAAACTATGAGAAAATTCCTCTTTTTTTATTATTGAATAATTACAACCATATGTTTTTAAATATTCCTCCGTTCTGTCTTTACTTTCTGTTAGAATATAATAAATATTATCTATAAACACATTTTCTTGCATCTGTAGAGACAAATGTAATTTTTCAATATATTTTTCTGCATTGTACAAAGGACATATTATATCAACTCTCACCACTATCACCACCTACTCTAAAAAAGACTATATACATGGCACATATGTATATAGTCTTCTTGCTTTCTTTTTGTACCCCTTATTCTGCCCCATCTTTTTTAAACACTTGAATAATTGTTTTAAAAAGTATTTCCAAATCCACTTTCAAGCTTTGAACTTTACTATATTTTCTTTCTATAATCAAGCGATTATAAAAAGTTAAATTACTTCTTCCACTCGTCTGCCATAAACCTGTAATTCCAGGTTTGCTTACAACAATAGATTTATAAAACTCGCCCATATCTTCTTTTTCGCGTGGCAAATATGGTCGATTTCCTACCAAACTCATTTGTCCCCAAAAAACATTTATAAATTGTGGTATCTCATCCAAAGAAGTTCTTCTTAAAAATCTACCTACTTTTGTTATTCTAGGATCATTTTTTACTTTTTTATTTATAAAATATTCATTTCTAAATTCAGCATTTGTTCGCATTAAATCCACCAATACTTTATCAGCATTCGGAACCATCGTACGAAACTTGTACATAGTAAATAATTCTCCATTTTTACCAATTCTCTTTTGCTTAAAGAATATACTCTTATAGTCTCTATTTATAATAGAGACTGCTTTTATAATAAAAGCAAGAGGAATAAGCAAAAGAATACCAAAGAAACCTACTAAAACATCAAAAATTCGTTTGAAAGCAAAATATAGTCCTCTACGTAAATGAATATTCGATTCAACTTTTTCACTTAATATCACACTTTCTGAATTCATAACCTAATCCTCCAAAAACAACTACTTTTAAGCAAGTACAACTTACTTAAATTATCACACATACAATCAAATTGCCTATAGTATAGCACAAATTTGACAAAAGTCCACAAAAATCGACTTTAATAATCAACTATCATTAAAAGGATACAAACAAAATACCCCTAGTACACTTATTATAACGCAAAAAACAAAAGAAAACTAGAGTCAGTTCTCTAGTTTAACTATCAACCATTTTATCCACGATTTTAGGCAGCTTTTCCTTCACTTTCAAAATCTTCTGAAGATTCATCCGCCATTTTCTTAAATAAATTAAAGAATAAACGTGCAACGATTTGCTTTTCTTCTTCATCTGTTACAAGCTCAACGGCATCATTTCCATCTTCGATAACCCTTCTCACAATTAACTGATTACTATCAATAATATTTTCATCCTTATCTACTTCAATCAAATAAAGGTATTTTTTATTTTCATGTACAACTTCCCCTGCTACCGTATAATCTTTATCCTCAGTATCATTACCGATTGTTAAAATATCATACAATTCAATTTTTGAATTTGTCATCTACTTTGTCCTCCTAACTCCTCTTCTATACTATCCATTGGAAAGAATCCTAATCCAACCAAATCATTGGCTCCTCTAAATCCAATAGCTTCTGCACCAGATAAAATACATTCTTCCCATTTTTTCTCCCATTCAGAATCCGTATTACTAATCCATACATAACTTCCATCATTTTTCTTAAAAAGAAACCCTGTCTGCGTAACCGTTTTCTCTCCAGTATACAACTTCTTTTCTGCATTCTCATCAAAATTTTCTAATTCCTTATAAGATCCTGATACATAAGTATCAGCCTTTAGTAAAACTTTTTGATTCATTCCTAAATTATCAACAGAATCTACTTCTAAATCATTAAAAGAAGTTATAACATTATCTCTCGTAAATTCTGGCATTCCTAAACTCTCTTGTTTTTCCTCTTTCTTTGCCATCACAGCATAATCATCCTTCTGTCGTTCCACAATTTTATCAACAAATTCCTTCTCTTCAAGAGAATCTTCCTCTACCATTTTATTTTGAGAAACTGTATTTTGCTCTGGAGAAAAAGGATTAGAAAAACCATATTTTTTAATAGCACCTTGTTCTTGGACTTCATTAATTGCATCAAACAAAGTTTTTTCTTCTTTTTTATTTTCTAACTTCGATAGAAGAGAATCAATCTTTTCTTGATTGACTTCACTAGAAGAAACAAATTTTCTTCCATACTTTTCTGCCATTTCTTTTTCAACTACATTATGCTGATGAGATAATCCAAAAAACACAGCAGTAGTTGCAACAAGTACACCAACAAAACCAGCAGCAAAATAACAAGCATTTTCATCAATAAATTTCTTTAATTTAAGTGTATTCTTTGCCTTTTTTACACTCTTAACGTTTAAAACATGATTTGCATTTTTAGGGAGCATTTCAAGCTCTGCTTTAATCTTTTTAGACATCCCCTCTAAAGTCAAAGCAACCCCTGAAACCTTAGCTGGTGATTCTTCATATTTTTTAAATAAACGAAGACAATTTCCAAGCGCTTTCTTCTTAACCGAATCACTATACTTTTTAGAACGAACAAAAGAATCTGGAGAAAAAGCTACTTTTAAATACGTACTTTCTAAATTTTTAGGAATGGATAACGATTGAATAAAAAACAATAAATTCCTAAATCTAGCATTTTTCTTCCCTCGATTTGCACGATATTGTTCTCGTCTTAATTTATGCAATTGCACACAAATTTTTTCTTTATCTGCACCACTTTCTTTCAAAGAACAAATTTTTTGATAAATCGCATCTTCTTTATCCGCATACTCTTTTTCCGTTCCGCAAGAAAAAGTAGCAATTTTATTCTTTCTTACTCCATATTCTTCGTAGTATCTTTTAAATTTTTCAACATCTTCTGGCAATAAAAGATACGTCTTATCCTCTATCTCTATAGGAACTGCTTCCTTAATCTTTAAAGAATTTTTGGCTCTTGTTACAAGACGCCCCATTTCTCTTTTCAAATTATTCATTTCAATTTGAGAAGTAACATAAGCTTCATGTTCTTTTTCATCAATCCCTGCAAATTGATAATAAGGAATGCCTTTTACACTATTTTTACTTTGCTTTTCCTCTTGTATTTCTTTTTCTACTTCCAAAGATACGCTTTCTACTTCTGCGTCTTTTTCTTTATCATATAAAAGCAATAAATCTTCCATTCGATTGCTAATGTTTCTATAACGTACTTGAAACCGACGCGGAATTTTTCTTTCTATTCCATTACGAACAACTTTAATATATTCTTTTTCATTAGAAGCTTTCTTGGCTTCAATATTTTTTAAAATCAAATCCAAATAACGAATTTTCCTTGTCAAAGTTAACTGATTAAAAAAATCTTCATCTACTTCTGTATCCTTTCGCCCTTCATCTGTATACTCCCTACTGCGAATAGAAACAGGTTCTAAAATGGAAGAAACAGAAGCAAGATACTCTTTTTGTTCTTTTCTTAAAATACTTTTACTTTCTTCAATTCGTTGTGCATGTTCTACATTTTTTTGTATAACCTGCATTCTATTAAATATAGCCTCAACTTCATTTTCTAAAGTACTTTTTATTTTCTCTAATTTTTCTTTTTCTAATTGACTCATAAAAGAATTGTTTAGACATGAGGTTCTATTCTCCAAAAACACAAAACTAGCCAACTTTAAAAAATCAGCATCTTCTCCTCGCATAGAAGTACTTTGATTAATAAAATTTTCCATATCCATTTTAAAGGTATCTATACGATTAAAATGTTGTAAAAGCTCTTCCTTAAAAAACTTTTGTTTAAATTGTTCTAATCTTCGTTCTATTTGATTATACCTGAGAATACAAACAATATCTTTCCATTCCTCTTGAATTGCTTCTTTTGTTACCTCAAAATACTTATGCTTTTTTTGTAATAGGTACATGAAATAATACAAATACTCAAGTAAGTTCTTCTGATCTTGAAAGTATTCATCAAGCTCTTGTGCAAATACAGTATTATTTAAAGACAAACGATATACTTGTTTTAGCTCTTCAAAAGTAGTAGAAACAACTTCAAAAAAACGATTAAAATCTGTTTCATCTACAGGAGAAATTTCCCCTGAAAGAATATCTTTTTCTAAATCCGTAATTTTCTGACGTAAAGGTGTCACTTTTTTATAAAAATCTGGGCTCATTTATACTCCCCTCTCATTTGGATTTTATTATAGGCTATTATAAAGAAAATTGCAAACCTATTTTTCAAGATAGATTTCTAAAATAGATGTAATATCTATCAAACTACCAGCATCTATACTTGTTTTTACAACATTTCCATACCCATTTAAATGATAAGGAACCCCAAGTAAATTACAAAGTGTTACTATTTCATTCGTTGTATACCCTACTACATCTGGCATCACATAATGTATGGAATTTGTAACCAAAAACACCTTAGAACCTTTCAATACTCTCTGTTCTTTTAATGGATATTGATTAGTAACATAACTTCCATCTCCTAAAACAATAGGAACTAGCTCTTTACGTTTCAAATCATCAACTGTTGTAGTAACTTGACTCGTAATATAATGACTTAACTGAACCACTTTGCTTTCAGAAATTTCACTTAGAGAAACAATATTCATTGCTTTTGCCGTTTCCTCAACAATACTTCTTACTACATTAGCAATATCAGAAGTTTCCCCCACAAACTCTTTTATAGCAATATAAATAACATATCTTGGTTCATCATATGGAAATAATCCAGCAAAACTTTTAATATAATCATAAGGTCCATCCAAATAACCACCTTTAGGACTAGCAATTTGAGCAGTTCCTGTTTTTCCAATAATTGTCACATTATTGGGTGCAAATGCTTTACTAGAAGAAAAACCATTATAAACCATATTATACATAAGCTCTTTTATTTTATCTGTTGTTGTCTTACTTACAATTTTACCCACTTCATTTCTTCCAAACTCTTCTACAATTTCCCCGTTTTCATTTGTAATTTTAGAAACAAGATAAGGGCGAACCATCACACCATCATTAGCAAGTGTAGTTAAAGCTTGCAACATTTGTATAGGAGTAACCGTAATTCCTTGTCCAAAAGAAGCTGTAGCAAGTTCACTTTCATATAAAAAATTAATTTTTCCATCTAATTCTCCTGGAAGTTCAATCCCTGTTGCAACACCAAATCCCAAAGATTCATAAAACCCCCTTAATTCTTTTGCTCCTAATTCTTTTGACAAAAGTGTTGCTGCAACATTGGATGAATAAGCAAAACCAGTATCAAAATCTATTTCTCCCCAACCAGCATTATTAAAATCTTTAATTTTTGTTCCATCTGAAAGTTCAATAGATCCAGACATATACTTAGCTTTTCCATCATACTTTCCTTTTTCTATTGCATCCATAAAAGAAAATATTTTCATAACACTACCTGGTTCATAAGTATAAGAAACCAAAGGATTTAAATAATTCGTTAAATTTTCTCTTGTATTCAAATCAAAGGAAGGCGTATTATCACTCCCAAGAATGGCTCCTGTTTTTGCATCCATAACCGTTATAGTTCCCCATTCAAAAGAAAAATTCTCCTCCAGCTGATGAATAGCATTTTTAATAATCAACTGAATATCTTGATCAAGCGTTAAATACAAATTTAAACCATTTTTACTCTCAACAATATTTGAAGGCGTATTAGGAATTTGGTAACCATACAAATCTTTTTGGTATTCCACCCAGCCATTCGTCCCTTTTAATAAATCATTATAAGAAGATTCTATCCCCATTTCTCCATTAATTTCTCCTGTTTCATCTTCCTTAGCATATCCAAGAATATAAGAGGCATAATTACTAGAAGTATAATAACGCTTCGTACTAGAAATAAAATCAATTCCTGGAAGATCTAGAGCAACAATCTCATTTTTCTTCGTTTCTGTAATTCCCCTTTTAAGTTCTATTTGATATAAATTTTCTCTTGATAAAAGTTCCAAAAGAGTAGCTTCATCCCGTTCTAAAATAGGTGCTAAAATTTTAGCTGTTTCTTCTTTATCTAATACATGCTGTGGATTTTCTAAATCTTTGGTTCGACTACTAGCTAAATAAGCAATCACAGTATAAGAATTCATATCTACCGCTAAAGGATTCCCATTCCTATCATAAATAGT
>CAQBKK010000016.1 GCA_948760655.1 uncultured Bacilli bacterium
ATGATACTGGATACTTATATTTATTTGGAGTAATGGATGATGGCATACTTAATGACTTTATTCTTCTCACTTTAAGTATTATATTTATGTTTTGCAACGTTATGGCGATTGAGTATCAAAATCAGGCAGTAAATATACTAAAAGCGACAAAAAAAGGAAAAAAAGCAATTATTAAAACGAAAGTCAAGGCAACCATGATTATTGTTTTATTACTTTGCATTTTACCATTTGTTTGTAGATTTATTAGTGTTTCTAGCTCATTCCCAATAAATGGCTTTTTGCTATCAGCAAAAGATATATCTATTTATCATAATTTGCCATCTGGAATACTGGTGATAGGTTTAATTTTATTAAAAATCTTTATCCAAGTTTTCTCTGGAATAATTATGGCAACGCTTATTTTAACTATTTCTGCTTGGAAAAAAAATAATGTTCAAACTATATTTTTGGGGCTTTTGATACTTTGTGTGCCTTTAGTATTAATTTTATTGGGTTTCGAGTATATGAAATTATTTTCGTTATATCCTTTATATTCATATCCATTTGGAAACTAAATATAAGTTTTAGATTTAACTCATTTTAAATAATGTATGAATTATATAATATCTATTTTACTACTAATTTACTACTTTTTATGGAAGTTTTAAATTTTTCAAGGAATTATTTCAAATCTTAAAGAAAATATTTGTAATAGGTGATATAGGTTGTATAACATAGAAAGAGAACGTGAAAACAATTTATAAGCATATAAATAATATTTATTTCGATAAAGAACTAGATGAAAATGACACAGTTGCAAAAAAGTGACTATGGGTAACAATGGTCAACTATATGAAACTAAGTATTATAATTTAGATATGATTATTTCTATTGGATTTAGAGTAAAATCGAATAAAACTATTAAATTTAGAACTTGGGCAAATAAAATAATTAAAGAATACATGATACAAGTTTTCGTTTAAATGAAGAAAGGTTTTTAAAACGACAAAAAAATGATTAAGAGTATTTTTAATATGATTTAACAAAAGAGCAACAGAAAAGATTGTCTAATAAAAGCCAATTTGATTAGTTAACTAAAAAATGGAAAATAATTGTATTAAAAGAAGACCAAATAATTCGTAAAGGAAGAAAAAAATATACATAAGAATTTATTTTAGAAAAATAAAGTGATATATTAATGGTATGTGTACTAAAAAATAGAAAGGAACATAGTATGTACGATAAAGAATTTGTAAACATTTATGACAACTATGGTTGGAATGAATTTTCAATTGTAATGGGAAATGCTATTTTAGAATTTCTAGCAAGTGAAAATAACAAAATAAAAAATCATTTAGATCTCGCTTGTGGAGTAGGTACGCTTTGTCATTTATTTCATAGCCAAAATATCCCCACAAAAGGAGTAGATATTTCAAAAGATATGATTAGCCTTGCTCGAAAGAAATATAAAGACATCCCTTTTGAAATAGCAGATATATTAAAATTCCAAACAGAAGAAAAATTCACAATTGTCACTTGTACTTGCGATGCTATAAATCATATTTTAAAGGAAGAAGAGCTAGAAATTTTATTTCAAAATGTATATTCTTATTTAGAAAAAGAAGGGTATTTTATCTTTGATATCATAAATAAAAAAGAAATTTTACTAAACCAAAACTTTAGAAGTGAAAGAGGAGAAAATGCTTACGTAGAGTATTATTTAGCAAAAAAAGAAGACAATTTAATAAGTAATCATTTAAAAGTTTATCAAGATAACACTTTAATCACAGAAGAAACCATCATGGAAAAATTATATACGAATAAACAAATAGTTGCGTTAGCCCAAAAAATAGGTTTTCAAATTATAAAAAGTGATAGCCATATAAGAAATGAAAAATATAATGTAAACAATAAAATATTTTTCATTTTAAAAAAATGATTTACATTCGAGTTTAAAAATGATACCATGGATTAGATTTCAGGAGGTTTTTTATGAAAACAATAAATGATTTTAAAACTTTAAGCATGTATTTAAGTGAAAAAAATACAGAATTATCTTTATTAAAAGAAGAACTTACTAGTTTAAAGCAAAGTGCTTATATAACTAAATTAAATGCGATTCATCAAAAAAAAGAAGAACTGAAAAAAGCTAAAGTAGAATTTGATCAATATTTAAATTTTATAGCGACTACTACTACAATTCCTGTAAAAGATTTTAAAAAATTTGTTACAGAATACTTAACTATAACAGAAGATGAAAAAATTATAAGTTCTACATTTTTACAAAATTATAGTTTTGAAAAAATAAACTCTACATCAAAATGGCTAAAATGGTTAATGCTTGATTTAATAGATGAAGAAATTTTAATTAGCAATGAAGAGGACTTCAAAAGAGTACAAATGCTTTTTGGAGAAAAAAGTTTAGAAGAAGCAATAAAAGAAGCTGGAATAAAAAAATATATTATTTTCCCTACAGACATAGAAGTAACACTAGCACAAGGAGTAGAGTTGAGCGAAAAATTCAAAGCCTTTTCTTCTTTACAATTTATTTTTGAAAGATTAATAGAATTAGCTTTGATAGACCCCAAAATGCCTATAAATGAAAAATTAAATATTATCTTAGAAGAAAAGAAAAATCAGCTAGATGGTGTAAATAGAAAAAGAAATATAAATTAAAAATAAATATAGCTTATGTTGTATTTATTTTTTTCATGTTTTATAATGTTTCTAGGGTGGTAAAAATGAAGAAAGTATTAATCTATGGTGATTCAAATGTATGGGGAGATAATTTTATAACAGGAAAAAGAATCCCAGACGAGAAGCAATGGCCAAATATATTAGCAAAGTATTTAAAAAATACGCATTGCATTTTACAAGAAGGCTTGCCAGGTAGAATCGCTGGAAATGAAGAAAAAGAAAAAAAATATAAAAATGGAAAAGATAGTTTTTTAGCCGTTTTTAGAACCAATGCTCCAGTTAATTATATAATAATTATGCTAGGAACCAATGATTTACAACTGAAATATAATAAATCTTCTAAAACTATAATTGAAGATTTACTTTGGTATAAAAAAATAATAAAAGAAGAATATGATGATGTAGAAAATAGAAAAAAATATTTTCTGGAAGAAACTTTGCCTAAAATTATTTATATCCTGCCAATTAATTTTGATTTCAAAAAAAATGCAGCAGTTATCTTCGATGAAAACAGCGAAAAAAAACGCCAAGAAATAAAAGAATACTTTTTAAAAAATAAAATGAATGTAATTAATGAAAATAATATGGAATTATTTGAAGACGGATTACATCTAAATTACAATGACCATGAAAAATTAGCAAGTATAGTGAAGGAATATTTAGAAAATGGTAGATAGATATAATAATTTACAGCAATTAAAAAAGCAATTAAACATAGAAATTAATGGTTTAGAAAATTACCAGATTGGGAGGGGGGGTATCATATTTAATTGTATCAAATCACAATTGTTTAATGGATATATTTTGTTTACCTGCTGCTATTCCTGAGCCAGACATTAGCTTAATAAGTGCAACATTGATTTACAAAAAAATCTTAGAAAGACAGAAAATGGTAAATAACAATTTGTATGCTTTACCAATTGAAGCTCATGGTGGTGTAGATTATGCAAATATGTGTTTAGAAACTGGAGTGTCAATGCTACAACAAGGATATAGTATTAACATATTTCCAGAGGGAGCTTATATAGTAGAAAATGGGTATGTGTATCGTGGAAGAACTGGAGCCTCTCGGATGTTATTTTTCTGTGCTATTGCTACCTGTGGCTATAAAAGTCAATTGTTCGGAAGAATCGTTAGATAGTTATGAAATAAATACGCAAGATAAAATAAGTATAAATATACTTAAGCCAATGAATTTTCAAGAAGAATATAATAAATTTAACGAAAGTAAAACACAATGGCAACAAAATATTTATTTGCATGCTGTCATGGATAAAAGTATGCAACAAATTGCCAATAGTTTAAATAAAACTTATAGCATGGAATATATTCAATTAACTCCAAAAAATAATGTGATATTTAAAAATGACCAAACAATAACCACAACAGAAGCACAAGAAACAAGATATTTGAATCGTTACCAAAAAGAACTAAATGAAAATGTAAATGAATTAAGTCGTGAATTAAAAAGAAGACCTAAATTTGAAAATGAAAGAAATATAGTATAGTACTTATCATAAAAACAACAGAAAATGGAAAAAAAACAACCTCCATTTTTTTCTTGCATTTTTGTAAGAAATAACATTTCCTTTATGTGCTATAATAAATAACGAGTGATGAAAAAATATGAAAAAGATCATGATTATAGAAGATGATAAAACAATTAAAAGTGAATTAAAAGAACTACTAGAAAATGCGGGTTATGAAACAAGCCTCCTTGAGGATTTTGAACATAGTTATGAAAATATTATGAATGCCAATCCTGACTTAATTCTGTTAGATATTAATCTTCCTTATATTAACGGAGAAGTTCTACTAAAAAAAATACGAGAAACGAAAAATACTCCTGTTATTATGGTAACAAGTCGTGCATCTGATATCGACGAAGTATTATCTATTTCTTACGGAGCAGACGACTTTATTACAAAACCTTACAATCCAACCATTTTACTTTTACGTATTGGAGCAATTTTTAAACGAATGGAAAACACAAGTGACACAATTCATTATAAAGATCTAATTATCCATAAGCAAAAAGGAATGATTATAAAAGACATGGAAGAAATTATTTTAACCAAAAATGAAATGATTATCTTAAACTATTTATTAAATAACCAAAATAGAATAGTGACTCGTGATGAATTAATGACTGACTTATGGAATAACAATGAGTACATAAACGATAATGCTCTAACTGTAAACATAAGTAGACTAAGAAGCAAACTAAAAAGTATAGGACATGCCACTGCTATTGAAACCAGAAAGGGAATAGGGTATATATTAACATGAAATTTACAAGTTACTTAAAAGATAAAATGTATGTGATTCTTTTATTTCTAGGCACATATGGTATTGCGCTTTTATTCCTATTTGCTTTTAAAGTAGAAAAAAGTTTAATCATTGTCTTATCCCTTTTAAATCTTTTATTTATAATCTTATCTCTAATCATTGATTTCTTTCGAAAGCAAAAATTTTATACTCATTTATTAGAAAATATAAATAACTTAGACAAAGCCTATCTTGTTTTAGAAACTATAGAAAAGCCCAACTTTTACGAAGGAAAATTAATTACCCAAGCACTTTACGAAATTAATAAATCTATGGCAGAAACAGTAAAAATATTGGAAACACAAACCAATGATTTTAAAGAATACATCGAAATGTGGATTCACGAAGTAAAAATACCAATCGCATCCCTTATTTTAATGACGCATAACCACAAAGAAAAATTTAACAAAAAAATGCTAGAGCAAATGCATCGAATAGATACCTATGTAGAACAAGTCTTATATTATGTAAGAAGCGAAAATGCAGAACATGACTATTTAATTAAAGAAATCGAATTAAAAAATGTCATAAATAATGTTGCTTTAAAAAATAAAGATGAACTTCTTGAAAACAATATCGAATTTCAAGTTGAAAATGTAAACTTTTTAGTAAATACAGATGCCAAATGGTTAGAATTTATTTTAAATCAAATTATAAACAATAGTATAAAATACAAAAAAGAAAATACATTCTCCTATATAAAGATAGAAGGAAGAGAAGAAAAAGATAAGATTTATTTAAGTATTTTAGACAATGGCATAGGTATATTAGAAAGTGACATCAAAAGAGTATTTGAAAAAACCTATACAGGTACCAATGGAAGAATAAAAACAAAATCCACAGGTATGGGTTTATATATCGCCAAGAATTTATGTATGAAATTAGGGCATACTATTGAAATCAAAGCGAAAGAACAAGAATTTACCAAAGTAATAATTAAATTCTCTAAAAACGAATTTTATAAAGTGGCTAAGTAACCTTACAAAAATGTAAGATAGTGTTATGTTAAACTTACGACAAACAAGTACTTTTCCTTTAGAATGAACAAGTGAAAGGAGAAATATTTTATGGAAAATATTTTGAAAATAGAAAAAATAGAAAAATATTATGGAAGTCGTTCTTCTTTAACGAAAGCCATTGATAACATCTCTTTTGAAGTTGAAAAAGGAGAGTTTGTTGCCATTATGGGATCATCTGGTTCAGGAAAAACAACCCTTTTAAATTGTATTTCGACAATTGATAAAGTAACCAGTGGTCACATTTTTGTGGGAGAGAATGACATTACGAAATTAAAGGGAAATGCCCTAAATAAATTTAGAAGAGAAGAGTTAGGGTTTATCTTTCAAGATTTTAACTTACTAGACACTTTAACGGCCTATGAAAATATTGCTCTTGCCTTAACCATTCAAAACGAACATATTTCATCCATTGATAAAAAAATCAAGAAAGTGGCAAGCGACCTAGATATCGAAAGTGTCTTAAAAAAATACCCTTACCAAATGAGTGGAGGACAAAAACAAAGGGTAGCAAGTGCTAGAGCAATTATCACCGACCCCAAACTCATTTTAGCAGATGAACCAACTGGGGCTTTGGACTCAAAATCGGCGCGTATGTTACTAGAAAGATTTAATTACTTAAACGAAAGCCTACAAGCAACAATTCTGATGGTGACCCATGATGCTTTCACAGCGTCTTATGCAACCCGTGTTATATTCATAAAAGATGGCAAAGTATTCAATGAAATCCGTAAAGGTAACGATTCAAGAAAAGAATTTTTTGATAAAATTATTGATGTCGTAACCCTTTTAGGTGGGGATTTAAACGATGCTTTGTAAATTATCTTTAAAAAACATCAAGAAAAGCATTAAAGATTACGCCATCTATTTCTTCACACTCATTCTAGGAGTTGCCATATTTTATGTCTTTAATGCGATTGATTCTCAAACTGTTATGATGGATGTAACCTCATCAACAAGAGAAATCATAAAACTTATGACCAATATGTTATCAGGAGTCAGTGTCTTTGTTTCCTTTATTTTAGGTTTCTTAATTATTTATGCTTCTCGATTTTTAATCAAAAGAAGAAACAAAGAATTTGGAATTTATTTAACCCTTGGTATGAGCAAACGAAAAATTGCCAGTGTTTTATTCTTTGAAACCTTATTTATAGGAATTATTTCTTTATTCGTAGGTTTATGCCTAGGTGTTGTATTATCCCAACTTATGAGTTTATTAGTTGCCAATATGTTTGAAGCCAACTTAACCAAATTTACCTTTACTTTTTCAAGTAGTGCATGTATAAAAACACTTATCTATTTTGGTATTATGTATTTCCTTGTCATGATTTTTAATACGGTAAACGTAAATAGATGCAAATTAATTGATTTATTACATGGAAGCAAGAAAAGTGAAAAAGTAAGACTTAAAAATCCACTAGTTTGTACCATTATCTTTATTGCTTCTTCCACTGTATTAGGATATGCTTACTATTTAGTAACAGGAGGAATCGCCGAACTATCGGAGGTAGAACAAATATTCAAACCTATTATTATGGGAGCAATCTCTACATTCTTTCTTTTTTGGTCTTTATCAGGATTAATTTTAAGAATTGTAATGCACATGAAAAAAGTATACTACCATGGACTAAATACCTTTGTTGTTCGCCAAATCAGTAGCAAAATCAACACAACCGTAATGTCTATGACAGTAATTTGCCTTATGCTATTCGTAACCATCTGTGTTTTGTCTTCTTCACTTTCCATTAAAAACTCCATGACTGCTAACTTAAAAACAATGGCTCCTGTCGATGTCCAATTTTATAAATACTTGAATTTAACTGAAGAATCAGTAAAAAACTCATGGCGATTTACAGATAAAATGATAGAAGACTCTACCATTCCCTTAAGAGAAACACTAGCAAACTTAAACTTTGATGTAGATGCCTATTTAAAAGACATTGTAGAATTTAATCTTTATGGAACAGAAGAAATTAAAATAAAAGACACATTAGGAACATATTATGACGAATTAAAAACGAAATACCCGCTAATGGATTATGAAAACGAAGAAACATTTATCAAACTAAGCGACTACAACAAACTTGCTAAATTATTTTCACTAGAAGAATATACATTAAACGAAAATGAATACATTTTGATTGCTGACTACAAAGAACTAGTGAGTATACGTTCCGTTGCTTTAGAAAGAAATACAACGATAAATCTATTAGGAAAAAATTATAGTCCTAAATATAAAGAAGTAAAAGATGGATTTATTTTTATGAACAGTACCCATGCTAACAGTGGAATCTTTATCATTCCAGATAATGCAGTAAGTGAATCCTTAAAAGTAGAAAGTATCTTAACCGCCAACTATAAAGGAACAGAAGAAGAAAAAGAAATCATCGAAAATCGCATAGCAATAGATATGTATGAGCACTCTTACAATACAAAAACAAGCCTTAGTGCCACAACAAAAATTGCTCTTTATGAAGCAAGTATTGGTCTTGGTGCCATGGTAACATTCATTGGTTTATACTTAGGAATTATTTTCTTGATTTCAAGTGCAGCCATTCTTGCTCTAAAAGAACTATCAGAATCAACAGACAATAAAATGCGATTTGCTATGCTAAGAAAAATAGGAACCGACGAGGCAATGCTAAATAAGGCTTTATTCTACCAAATTGCGATATTCTTCTTATTCCCACTTGTGATTGCAGGAATACATTCCATCTTTGGTATTCAATTCTGTAACTTTCTTTTAGCAACATTCGGTAACGATAAATTACTTCCATCCATCATTATGACAGCCATTTTCCTAGGCTTAATCTATGGAGGATATTTCCTAATCACTTATTTTGTAAGTAAAAACATCATAAAAGAAAAATAAAAAAGAATAGAAAAGAGTGGTAAATATGGCCTATGTAATAGCAATTAAATCATCCATTTTGATATTTCCGTTCATAGCCCTTATTTTTACCATTCCTTTTATTTTGCATGAATACCATAAATATGGATCCATTCAGCCTTTTAAAACGTTAGTGGTGTATTCCTTTATTCTTTATATGATTACCATATATTTCTTAGTCATATTGCCACTTCCTAATTTAGAGAGTGTAGTAGAAAAACCCAATATGATTCGTTTACTACCTTTTGGATTTATGAAAGACATAATTCGCGAATCATCACTAATTATCACAAATCCAAGTACCTATTTAAAAGCCTTAACAGAACCATGTTTTTATACCGTTATCTTTAATGTATTTATGACCATTCCTTTTGGCATGTACTTACGTTATTACTTTAAAAGCAGTTTGAAAAAAACTATTATGTATAGTTTCTTATTAAGTCTATTTTTTGAACTAACCCAAATAACAGGTCTTTACTTTATCTACCCACATCCTTATCGTGTCTTCGATGTAGACGACTTACTAACGAACACTTTAGGAGGACTCATTGGATATGGAATGATGGGAATTCTAGATAACTACCTACCAACAAGAACAGAACTAGACGAAAAAGCAAGAAGAGTAGGAGAAGAAGTATCAGGACTTCGAAGAATAACCCTCTTTTTCTTAGATTTCTTTTTGTATATTTTTATTGGTATGTTAACAAATTTATTTTTAAAAGGCTACCATCCATTTCCAATTGTCTTTTTAATTTATTATGGTATAATTCCATTACTAAATAAAAACGAAACGCTAGGGGGAAGTTTCTTACATGTCAAAATAGAATATAAAAATTTACGATTCATTCGCTCTATTTTTAGAAATTTATTTTTACTGATTTATTATTTTTTATTTCCGTTTTGGTCTCTTTTAGGAACATACCTTTTAGTGAATCACTTAGAGGCCGATGCAAAAATTTCTATCTATTTTTATCTAGCAAGTTTAGTTATGATTGTCTTATTTTATATTATTAATGGACTTATCATACTAACCAAAAAGAAACATTTTTATGACAAAATTTTAGGAAGTACTTATATAAGTACAACAAAGAAAGAGAGAGGATATATTGAAGATTAAAGAAAACATGCCTATTGTAATAGGAACAATATTATTAATTTTATTATGTGGAATGACTTATTATTTTACATTTCAAGAATACACCATGTATTATGCCAAAATTGATAACACTAAAATGAATCTTGTAGAGGGAGATATGCAATATGAATACAACTTGACTGCTTACAAAGAAAATGGGAGTGCTAAAGAAATTAAATTTAAAACCTCAAGAGAACTAAAACAAGATGCTTATATTGAATTAAAATATATGATCGTTCGTGGAGTAGTAAGTTGGAAAGAAGTGTATTACGAGGAATTAACAGACAAAGTTCAAGAAAAATATAAATAAGTAGGTGGAAAATGAAAAAGAAATTTATATTGTCTTTTCTAATAGCTATAGTTTTATTAGTAGGAATAGAAACAACTTTCTATTTTATAAATCGCCCGAAATATACCTTGCACCTACCAAAAGTAGAAAATGTAATAAGTATAGAAATAGAAGATAAAAAAATAGAAGAACTAGAAAAAAAGAAAGAAATAATAAATATTTTAAACGGAGAAGGAAGAATAACCAAAGAAGCAAGTATCCAAGATACTCCCATAAATACGGAAGAAAAGTTAAAAATTGATTTTCATTTTGTAGAAAAAGGAACCTCTACCTTATTTGTGTACAAAAGAAAGAATAACTTTTATATAGAACAACCTTACAATGGCATTTATAAAATAACAGGGAGGGAATACGAAAAAATAAAACAATTTAGTTTAGAAGAGTGACTTCTAAATTTTTTTTTATTACTTGATTTATAGTAATCCATTTCTACCAAAATATTAATGTCAGCATATTATTTTGTAATGCAATAAATAGTATAATATGCTATAGTAAACATGACATTTATAAAGAGGTGACATAACAAATGGAAATATTTATATTTGACTTAGATTATACACTTTTAATTCCAGATTGGAGCAAAGAAGATATTTTTTTCAAAGAAAATCTACCTTTAGAAGAATTTTCTAAATTAATGGAAATAAAGCAATTTGCTTTAAATGAATATGAAAAAGTTGCTAATAAATATGAATTAACTACTTTAAGCGTATTTTATAAACAATATAACGTAAATTTGCCAAAAGAAGTGATTGAAAAATGGATGATTTATAATGGAAATACAATTATAGATACTTTAAATGATGGTACATTAGAATTGTTGGAATACTTAAAGAAAAATAAGAAAAGAATAGTTTTATTAAGTAATTGGTTTAGTGTGACACAAATCATGCGATTAAAAAGGAGCAACATATACGATTATTTTGATTTAATTATTTGTGGAGATCAAGCAATGAAACCATCCTCTAAAAGCTTTGAATTAGCAATCCAAGACTATCCAAAAGAAAAATGTATTATGATTGGTGATGATGCAATAAAGGATTATCAAGGCGCTATTGAATTTGGAATAAATGCCTATTTATTGGACAAAAATCATACATTGACAGATTTTTTAAATGAATTAAAAAACGAAAGTATAAATTCAAAAACAATTTAATGTATGTTATAGTTGTGTTAGACAGGAAATGGAAAGTGATTGTAAATATAAAAAAAGTGTGTTATTTAAAAAATGAATTTAGGAGGTAAATTATGAGAGCAGCAACAGATGAATTTTGGGAAGAATATTGTATAGAAATGATGAATGCACAAAGCGAAGAAGAAATAGAAATGGTTAAACAAGAAATGATTAGTAAATTAAAAGAATTTGAATTTAACGAATCTGCAATTCAAAACTTTTTTGCAAAATCAGAAGAAATGGTAAATAATGAAATTCTTATGGAAACTAACACTGAGTTAGGAGTAACAAGAGAGCAAAATAATAATACCAACGTTGCTCATGGTGCCTTAATTGGTGGATTTGGTATTGGAATATCTGCATTTATAGCTACATTAGCGTTAAAGAAAAAAATTTTTATGAAAGATAATCAAAAAAGACGATAAGTAATAAAAAAAATAGATAAAATTTTTGTCGAACGATTTCGAATAGGGAATCGTTTTTTCTATGTTAAAATATCCTACAAAAAAGGAGGTTTCGGCTTGAACGAATTAATAGAGGAAAATAGAGTAGAAAATATGATTTATGAAGTAAGAGGGCATCAGGTTATGCTAGATGCTTATTTAGCAAGACTTTATCAATGTGCAAATGGTACGAAATCTATTAATTTAGCAGTAAAAAGACATATCAATCGTTTTCCAGAAAGATATATGTTTAAATTTACAGAACATGAGCTATCTATTTTGCGGTTTCAATTTGAAACCACAAACATAAATAATAAAAGTCGTACGCTTCCTTACGTATTTACAGAACAAGGTGTTGCGATGCTAGCCACCATTTTAAAAACAAGTGTCGCAGAAGAAATTAGTATAAAGATTATGGATGCTTTTGTTGCCATGCGTAAATACATTTCTACCAATTTATTAGAACAAAAATATATCAATAATCAAGTTATGAAAAATACAGAAAACATAAAGTTACTACAAGAGTCGTTTTCTAAATTTGAAGAAAAAAGAAAAGTAAATGAAATTTATTTTAATGGCCAGATTTTTGATGCCTATTCCAAAATTATAGATATATTTAAAAGTGCAAAAGAAGAACTAATTATCATCGATAGTTATGCAGATAAAACAGTATTAGATAGGATAAAAAATCTAGAGTGTAAAGTAATTTTGATTACAAAGAAAAATGCTCTTTTAAAACCACTAGACTTAGAAAAATATAGTACGCAATATAAAAACTTAGATGTCATTTATGATAACTCTTTTCATGATTGTTACTTTATTATAGACGAAAATATCGTATACCATTGCGGTTCTAGTATAAACTATGCTGGAAGCAAAACATTATGTATTTAATAGATCACTCTTTTTTGCTACAATAGTTGTTAAGGAGGAAGTAATGAGAGAGTTAAAAATAAAAGGAATCTATAAACATTATAGTGGGGATTTGTATATCGTAGAAGATATTATTTATCATAGTGAAACAATAGAAAAAATGGTTGCATATAGAGCTTTATACGAAGACGGAAAACTATGGTGCAGACCTTATGAAGAATTTTTAAGTGAAGTAAACATAAATGGTCAAAAATATAGATTTGAATTGCAAGAAATAAATAGTAAAAATGAAAACCATAAATAAAGAAAGTATATAATGACAGAAATAGAAAAGATTTATACCTATGTTTCAGAAAACAAGGAACTTCTGAAACGTTATAAAAAATGTATATGTTTATATTGTGGAAGAACATTTGACTTTGCAGAAATAACAGAGTGGGTAAATGATAGAAATGAAAAAAGTGCTATCTGCCCATTTTGTAGTGTAGATGCAGTAGTACCTTTAGAAGTAAATAACAAAGTGGACCATTTTAAAGTTACAAGAGAAATACAAGAACAAATAAAAAATACCTATTTAGGTGGGTAAATAAAAATTTTGTCGAGCGGTTCTAGAAATAGAATTGCTTTTTCTGTGTTAGAGTATAGGGAAAAAAAGAAGGGTTTGTATGGATGAAATAGTAGAAAAGATAAATGTTGAAAAACTTATATATGAAGTAAGAGGTCGTCAAGTAATGCTTGATTCTGATTTAGCAAAACTTTATGGAGTAGAAACAAAAAGGATTAATGAAGCAGTAACACGTAATAAAGAAAAATTTCCAGAAAGATTTTCTTGGAAATTAACAAAAGAAGAGAGTGAACTTTTTTTGGTCGCAATTTGCGACCAAAAAATAGAAACAAGAGGTGGACGTTATAAATCGCCACGAGTATTTACAGAACAAGGAGTAGCAATGCTAAGTACCATTTTAAAAACGAAAATAGCAACAGAAATAAGTATCCAAATCATGGATGCTTTTGTAGCAATGCGTAAATATATTGGAACCAATCTATTAGAACAAAAATACATTAATAACCAAGTGATGAAAAATACAGAAGACATCCGTTTATTACAAGAGTCATTTTCTAAATTTGAAGAAAAGAGAAAAGTAAATGAAATCTATTTCAATGGACAAATATTTGATTCCTATTCCAAAATAGTAGACATATTTAAAAGTGCCAATAATGAACTAATTATCATCGATAGTTATGCAGATAAAATAGTACTAGATATGATAAAAGACTTAAATATTCAAGTTTCCTTGCTTGTAAAACCAAATGCCAATTTAAAAGAACTAGACTTAAAAAAATACAAGAAACAATACAACAATTTAACATTAATTTATGATAACTCTTTTCATGATCGTTATTTTATAATAGACAAAAAAATTATTTACCATTGTGGATCTAGTATAAACCATGCTGGTAAGAAAACATTTTCTATAAATCAATTAGAAGACGAAATAATAAAAGAATTATTGATAGAAAAAGTATTGTTAAAAATGTCAAATAATGTGCTAAAATAAAGAAAAAGAAGAGGGATAGAATGAAAAAAATAATGATAGTTGTATTGGCAAGTTTATTTCTTATTGGCTGCGGAACAAAAGAAGTAAATTTAACTTATAAAGAAATTATGCAAGAAAAAGAATACACAATTGTAGACGTAAGAACAAAAGAAGAATACGAAAGTGGACACATAAAAGGAGCAATTAATATTCCTTACGATGAAATAAACGAAAATACCGATTTAGATAAAAACAAAAATATTTTTGTCTATTGTAGAAGTGGCGCCAGAAGTAAAACCGCCTATAATGCGTTAAAAGAACTTGGCTTTTCTGTCTACGACTTAGGGGCTTATGAAAATATAGATTTAGAAAAAGAGTAGGGAAAAAATGAATACAAAAATACTTGCAACCATCGTATCTTTATTAGCAACCATTTGTTTTTTTGTCTCTTATTTTAAAGAAAAAGAAACGATAACTTTAATTTTAGGCTGTGCATGGATAACCATTGCTATTCTAAATTTTATTACCTTAAAAAAAGAGAAAAATAAATAAAATGAAAATCTATATTATTGGGGCACCTGGTGCTGGAAAAACAACTTTAGCGAAAAGTTTAAGTCAAAAATTAAACATCAAATATTATGAATTAGATTTACTAATTTTTGATGATGAACAAAATCATAAAAACGTTCCATATTATTTGAATGTTCCTAAAAGAATAGTTTATAAAAGAGTGATAAAGCGTTGGTTGAGACAAAAATTACAAAAAGAAAACTATAATTATCCTCCCACTTTTAATCAACGTATTGATATGCTAAAAGTAACACATTCTTATTTTAAAAAGGAAAAGAAAAAAAGAAAAGAATTGGAAATCTACAAAGATAAAGTAACATTTTTAGATTTAAAAAATAAAAAAGAAGAGGTAAAACTATGATTGAAAGCATACCAAAAGAAAAAATAGAATCACGTTGTGGAATTGAATGTACAAATTGTACTTTTAAATTGGAAAATACATGTAAAGGATGCCTAAATATTGACAAGCCGTTTTGGGGAGAATTTTGTCCAATAAAGGATTGTGCAGAAAAGAAAAATAAAATTTGTTGTGGCGAATGTGCGAGTTTTCCCTGTGATGTATTAAAATCCTTTGCATATAATGAACAGCAAGGGGACAATGGTTTAAGAATTGAAAATTGTAAAAAATGGTGCCATTGGAAAGAGTTAGGCAAAAAATGAAAAATCGACTTTTGAAAATAGCAAAATTTATAGGAATTATTTCTTTCTTATGTATAATGTATATATTTTCTATAAATTTTTTAGTAAAAAAAACAACATCCAATCGAATTTTACAAGAACAAAATCTGAGCCAAATCCAAGAGGTGGATGCTATTTTAGTTTTAGGGGCAGGTATATGGGGCACTTCTCCAAGTCCTATGTTAGAAGATAGGATTCTAACAGCAATAGAACTTTATGAAAAAGGCATTTCCTCTAAAATCATAATGAGTGGCGACCATACAAAAAAAGAATATGATGAGGTAAATGTGATGAAAAATTATGCCATAAAAAAAGGCATCTCTTCGGATGCCATATTTATGGATCATGCTGGAATTTCTTCTTATGATAGTATATATCGTGCAAAAGAAATATTTGGAGTCGAAAAAATCATTATTGTTACGCAAAAATATCATTTGTATCGTGCACTTTTTATTGCTAAAAAATTAGGAATAGAAGCCTATGGAGTTTCTGCTAATTTACGTGAGTATACGAATCAATCCAAAAGAGAAATACGAGAAATTTTAGCAAGGAATAAAGATTTTTTAAAAAGCATTTTTAAACCCCAATCTACTTATTTGGGAGATTCTATTCCTATTAATGGAAGCGGGGACATAACAAATGACTATTAAAAACTCCAAATCGTAAAGGAGTTTTTTTTAATTAATTCGCCTTTTTTACCATAAAAACAAATGTAGTAGACGAAGTATTGTTAGAAGCATATCCAGGATAATTCTTACTTAGTTCTGCAATTGCTTTTGCTTTACTACTAGAATTTTTGAACTCTAATCCATAACGAGATAGTAGTTGAATTCCATCTTTATTAAATTTAGAAATACCACTTGTCAATTCTAAAGTTCCCTTTTGTAAAGTTTTTGTACCCTTTGTCAGGGTGTTACTTCCTTCATACAATTTAGATAAACCATCTCTTACTTGTTTAAGTCCACTAGATAATGCATTCACTCCTTCATTTAATTCCTCTGCTTTAGTTAGAAATTTCGCTAAATTTTCTACTTGTTTAAAAATAGGAGTTAGTTTTTGAATGAATAGAGTATAAGTATTTACATTTGTATCTAAAAGAAGAATAAGTTCACAATTGGCTTTTAACTGAAGTGTTGCAAAATCTGTACCATTATAATTTACTAAATTAGTTTTATAATACGTCATAAGAGTTTGATAATCCATAGAAGTGGATTGCGTTACAAAAGTTACCAAAGAATTTTTAGCACTTTCATTCTTTTCTTTTAAAGTTTTCAAATTTGCTAAAGAGCCAGCAATATTTGCATCTTGAATACTTTCAAGAGTTTTATTTAATAAAGGAATTACTTGATTAATTTCATTTTTTAAAGTAGTAGAACCAATATCCAGTTTTTTTATTGCCTCTAAAGAAAGTTTTAGATTGTTTGTAATTTCTGCACTTCCATTAACTAAAGAATTTGTTCCATTTGTAAGCTCCTTTGCTCCATTTTCTAAAGCATCAATACCATTTTGCAAAGTTTTTAATTGATTAGTTAAAGAATCTAATTTAGTAAATATATTTAAATCTGCATCTTCTAATAACTTAGGAGTGGCCACCATATAAAAAGAAACAGTTTTAAAATTTATAGTTTGATAACAAATTGTGATTTCATCTAAATCTTTAAATGCATCTATTTTAAAATTATCATACATGCCAGGAGTGGATAAACCAACAATAATATTTTTAGTACCTGTATCAATGATTTTTCCATGACTAATTTCTATATCACTATTCTCTTCGTGATTTAGAATCATACCAGTGGTAACAACAAAAGGAGTAAAAAGCTCTGTATCTTTTCCGTTGACACGAACTAAATTTTTCTCGTGATTTTGCAATTTCATTTTTATTGTAACCAAGCCACTTTTTCCTAAAATGTCTTTAGCATCCATAAGCACTCCATCTAAATAATACTCAAGTTGCACTGTGATGGGCAAATCTTTTTCTGTAACACCACGATAATAGATGTCACGTCCCTTTCCACTCCATACTAAACGTTCTTCATGTAAAGTATAAGTTTCCTTACCATTAATATTTAAAATATCTTTTAAAAGTGTACTATCTTCAATGTCACCTTCTTCTTTATTAAACAAATGATTGGTTACAGAACTTTCATACACATTTCCTGAATAATCTAAACTTGTATAAACCGTCTCATTTTTTGTAAGTGCCTGTACAGAAAAAGAGGGAAGAAGAAGTAAACCACCAAGTAAAACAGGAGAAATAAATTTTGTTAATTTTTTCATATTATAAACCTTCTTTCATATTTTTAGTTGTTTTCATAATTATTTTATCAAAAGTGAAAAGGAGCGCTGGAAGTAAAAAGATAACTACAACCATACTAATAATAGAACCCCTAGACAATAAATCACAAATAGAGCCAATCATATCGATTTGAGAAACCATAGCAACTCCCAATGTAGCCCCAAAAAAGCATAAAGCAGAAGTAACAATAGAGGGAACTGTAGCAGAAAGTGTTTCTTTCATAGCTTTTGATTTATCATTTTCCTTTTTTCTTTCTTCTAAATACTTTGTAGACATTAAAATAGCATAGTCAATAGTTGCTCCAAGTTGAATAGTTCCCACAACAATCGATGCAATAAATGGTAAAGAGGTATGAGTAAAATAGGCTACTGCCATATTGGAAAAAATAGCAAACAAAATAGTACAAATAAGTATAAATGGCAAACTAAACGATTTTAATACGATTAACATAAGTACAAAAATAACACCAATGGAAGCATAATTTACCATCTTAAAATCATGATCAGCAATCGTAGTCAAATCTTTCATAAGAGGACCTTCACCAGCAAGAATGGCATCAGCATCATATTGTTTTACCAAAGAAGAAATTTTATCTATTTGCTCATTTAATTCCTTACTTGCAATTTCATAAGTAGAATTTAAAATTATTAATTGATACCTATCATTTTCAAGTAATTTTAGAATTTCACTAGGAAGCATTTCTTTGGGTAAACCAACGTCTAAAACTTGTGTTGGAGATAAAACCAAGTCAATTCCTTCTATATTTTTTAATTCCTGAATTAATGCATCACAATCATTTGCTTTTATATTTTTATCCACCAAAATAATCTCTGGTGATACAATATGAAAATCCTCTTGAAGTGCTTTATTAGCAATTGAACTTGGCAAAGTATCTGGTAGAGATTCATCTAATTTATAGTATACTTCGTAATGACTATTTCCATAAATGGCTGGAACAAGTAGTAATAAAAATAGAAGAATTGTTAATTTATAATGCTTTCTCACAAATGTTTGCATTCTTGAAAATTTAGGAAATAAAGGCTTGTGTTTCGTTTTGTTAACTCCCGTTTCAAATAAAAGAAGGAGAGCAGGAAACAAAGTAAGAACACAAACAAGTCCACATAATACTCCTTTAGCCATCACAATACCAATGTCTCGACCCAATGTTAAATCCATACTACATAAAGCTAAGAATCCAGCGATTGTAGTAAGTGAAGAACCAAAAACAGAGATAAAAGTAGCATGAATGGCTTTCTGCATTGCTTTTTTAGAATCCTTTTCTAAAGCTTTTTCACTTTCATATTTATGATATAAAAATATGGAAAAATCCATGGTAACTCCAAGTTGTAATACGGCTGTGATTGCTTTCGTAATGTAAGAAATTTCACCTAAAAAAATATTAGAACCCAAGTTATATAAAATAGCTATACCAATATTACCAAGTAAGAAAACAAAAACCAAATAAGAATCAGTAGCAAAAAGAAGAACAATCATACATAAGAATACGGCAATTCCTATATAAGCATAAATTTCTTGCTCAGATAATTCCATGGTATCCAAAACCATAGCTGTCATACCACTTACGTGACTAGCATCAGAAACAACTTCACGTAAATTTTCTAAAGCAACAATTGTACTATTTTCTGAGGTAGATCCATTAAAAGTTACAAGTAGTACTGTCTTGTCATCTTTATAAACCTTATTTATAATTTCTTCTGGAATCATTTCCTTAGGTAATATTGTATCTGTCACATCAACAATACTCATGACTTGATTAACGCCAGAAATAGAACGGATTTCTTGTTCTAAAAGCAAAATATCATTATTTTTCATCTGAGAAACAGTAACAAAAGAGAAGGCACCAATACCAAAATCATTCGTTAAAATATTTTCTCCCTTTATAGTTTCAATATCTTCAGGCAAATACACCAAAATATCATAATTAATCTTTGTCTTATAATAACCATAAATAGTTGGTAGAAGAAGCAAAAGGAAAAGTAAAACCACAACCAAACTATGTTCAGTTATCCAAGTTGTAAATTTTTTCATAAAACCTCCATTTCGCTATGTATTTTATGATACACATGCAAAAAAAACACTATCATAACTGACATAATGTTGGATAATAAACAGAAAAAATGATTTTGTATAGATAAATGATAGATTTTTGTTGCTTATCTAGATTCTTGTAGAAAATAGAGTATAATGAAATGGGTGATAACGATGCGAGAGCAAAAAAAAGATTTACGAATCATAAAAACAAAAAAACATCTTTATGAAGGATTAATAAGCCTTTTAAAAGAAAAAGCATTTGAAGAACTAAAAGTAGCAGATATTTGCGAAAAAGCCCTTATTAACCGTTCTACTTTTTATTCGCACTATAGTGATAAATACGACTTATTAGATGCCCTTATTAAAGATATAAAAGCATCTTTGAAAGAAGAACTTGAAAAAAACAAAAATATCTCCAATACAAAAGAATATTATTTAGAAATGTTACGCATTTTATTCGAGCACATAAATACAAGGGAAAATTTTTATTCTGCCATTTTAGTAAATAATCAAAATAGTATTGTAACAGATATGATTTTTCAAGCCTTAAATGAGGATATTCAAAAACGAATCGAAAATAATAACAAGGTTTTACGTAATAAAGTTCCAACGGAAATAGTCGCCTCTTTCTATTTAGGAGCTGTATTTAATATGGGAATAGAATGGTTAAAACAACCTAGTAAATATACACCAGAAGAATTAATGCATTATCTAAATACTTTATTACCTGAAGGCTTATAATTTTTTTAATTGTCAAAAAGAAAAAAGTATTTTAAAATAATAAATATAATAGAGGAGGAAAGAATTATGAAAAAAATAGGAAAAAACCTCCCAACCAGAAAAAGTCTTCTGGGGGGGGGGT
>CAQBKK010000017.1 GCA_948760655.1 uncultured Bacilli bacterium
TAATGGCAAGTCCTGAAAAGTACCCATACGTCATTCCTATTAAACCACTTACCAAATTAAAAAATAGAGCAAAAGCTATTCCTTTCTTCTCTTTGATTAAAAATGGTTTCAGAAAACGAAAAATTTCTTTATTTTTCATACAACGCATCTCCTCGCCCAATCATTATAGTAAAAATAAAGAAAAAAAGCAAATAGCTCATTCCTATTTGCCTTATTTAATATTGTCTTACGTAACAATTTACTATTCTTTTTCCTCTTCCGCTTTCTTGTATTGTTTTAACTTTGCTGTATAACTAGGAGCATAAATCAAAAGTCCCAAACTTCCAAACAAGAAAACAAAATAAATCTTAGCAACTATAGTATTGGTCTTTACCCCTTCTACATTTGCATATAGTTTTCCATTAGCAAGATAAGCAGTAACTTCCTTCCCCTCAGGAAATGAATACACATCATGTGCATTCTCCAAATCATAAGTCTTTCCAATATACTCTACTTTTACATCGTACTTATAAGTTTTGGAATTAGTCTTACGATTTACATATTCTATTTTCTCACTACTTAAAACAATGGCTTTGACTTCTTTATATTCAGGATTACTATTATTCATTAGAAACCAAAAAACAACAGCCAAACCAATACATAAAACAAGTGCTATCCATAAAAGAATACTATTTCGTTTTATCTTATTTCTTTCCACATTACTATCTTTTATTTCATTCATCAAACTCACTTCTTTCTACTTTTCCATTATATAACTTCTAAAAATGAAGAGCAAGAACATTACAATATAACTTAACATTAAATGAAATATAAAATTTTAAACTATCTAATAGGCAAATAGTATTTAACAACACCTTCTTTTCTTGTAATTTCTACCCCACCATTACGGCTAGCAATTCTTGCCATCACCATATTTGATAAAGAAAATTCTATTTCTAAAAAATGAATACCATGGTCTTTTATATTCTGTAAAACTTGAGAAAAAAGTTCATTACCATAGCCATTACCACGTTTATCCTCTAAAATAAAAATATAAATATCTGTTTTTTCTGAATAACTTATTTGGGCAAATCCTAATAACTCCTCATTTTCTTTAAAACAATAATAACTATCACTAAATGAAATTGGCAAATTAAAAATTTTCTTTTCTTCTTCAGTCATTTTACATAGTTCTCTCATTTTCAACCTCCAAATAACTAACATTTTCTATCATTTCTGGAACTATTGAAGATAAAAATCTTAAAAAATTCCCTTTGGCATTTTCTATCATATGCACTACATTGGAACATTCCTTATTATTTCTCAAAACATCACCTACATAATGCAACAATTCTTCATCGGTTAAAATCAAATTTTCATGATTAGAAAAAATAATCTCTGTTTTTCCTGTAAAATACCCTCTTGAATCTTTTTCTTTCCAGACCCAATCTGCTAATTTTAAAGTTGTTAGTACATAATTAGCAAAAGTTTTAGCAACATCAATTTTACTTACTACAACAGGGATTTTGTACTTTTCATAAATTGCATGCTCTTTTTCTTTATCTCCTTTTGCACGCATCATTTCTATACAAAAAAGGCTTCTTAAAACAGAGTATCTATGCATTCCATTTCCACCAACAGTATACTTTCCATCCAAAGTATTAACAAGTTTCATAGGTTCTTCTAAAAAACTTGGAGCTAATTTTTCCATCACATCTTCTACTGTTAAATCTAACATTGATAATGCCCTTTGATGATAGCCATCTTTGCGGTTTGAATCAAAAAAACTCGGAAAAGCCTTTAACAAATCGTTTCCACAATGTATCCAAGAATAATCATAGCCTATTACATCTGCAATACTTACCATTTCTTCTTTCTCTTCAGAATCTATTCGAAACCCAAAAAGAACAGAGTCAATCTCAGCTTGACTAACAATTTGAAGATTTACTTTACTTGCCATTTCTTCATAAGTAGTTCCATTCCTTACAAGGAATCTTGCAGTATCATAACTTACACATGTTTTAGACATATCTATAGTTTTTTCTAATTCTTTTAAAAGCCTTTTTCGTTTTAATTGTTCTTCTTCCTGTCTTAACTTCTCTCTTCTAATTTGTTTTTTTTCGCAAATTCTCTTTTGAATTTTAATTTCTCGAGCATTTCGCGCTTGTCTATACGCTACATTTACAGCATAGTCAATTGCCTCCTCTGTACAACCATCTTTTCGTAAAAGTTCTTTAAATAAATTCATTATAAATGGAACGGAATCTCCAGTAGTACAAATGAAATTCACAAGAGCCGTCATAAAACTTGCTCTATCAAAAGAGGATTGATTAGTATTCACAAGAGTAGCAAACAACTCATCTAAAACTTCCTCTTCTACAATGCTACTTAGTAACAATTGCCCCTTACATTGTAATAACTCTTCTATAGAACAAGAAGATTCAATTTTGCTTACAAATTCTTTTTCTGTCATGTTTTTCTCCTTTTTTATTCTAATTCATAACCCTCTTAAACATTCTCTCTAAATCATATATAGAAAACTTAATAATAGTAGGTCTTCCATGCGGGCAATTGTATGGATTATCACAACAAACTAGTTCTTGTAGCAACTCCTCCACCGCCTCTATACTAATATGCATATTTGCTTTAATACTCATTTTACAAGCAAGAGTAATTGCAATATGTTCATTAAATTTCACTGGATCAAATTCTCCCTGATTATGAATCATAATGTCAACGATTTTATGAATAGATTCCTCTTCATACCCTGTTTTTAACCACGTAGGATGTTCCTTAAAAACAAAAGTATTTAAACCAAACTCTTCTACTACAAATCCCATATGGGTAAGAACTTCCAAATTATTTTTAATAACCAAAAATTCACTTGTCGAAAGTTCTATCGTAATAGGAAACAAAAGCGCTATAGTAGAAATTGTACTTTCCTTTAATGCTTTTAAATACCTCTCGTAATTCACTCTTTCTTGTGCAGCATGTTGGTCGACCAAATAAACCCCTTCCTCATTCTGCGCTATAATATAAGTTCCTAAAGCAACACCAACGGGATACAAAACAAGTTTTTTTAATTCCTCATTGATAACAAGTGGCTCTTCTTTTTTTTCTTCCTCATAACTTAAATCAAGAGCAACTTGACTACTCGTTTGATAAATATCTTCCTTTTTTTCTTCTTCATGCACAAAATTCTCTACATATTGATCTTTAATTTCATTGTACTCAGGCTTCTTTACTGCATCAGGTATAAGTAAACTTTTATAAAGAGCATCTTTTATCGTCTTCAAAAGTAAATCATACAAATCATGAATTTTATCTAACTTAATATCTTGTTTCGTTGGATGAACATTCACATCAATTAAAGTAGGATCCGTATTAATTTTTAAAACAACAATCGGATATTTTGTATCAGGTTTATACGTATAATACGCATCATTAATTGCTCTATTAATATCATAATTTTTAATAACCCGATCATTTACAATCGTAATAAAATGATTTCGATTGGATTTTAAAATCTCTGGTTTACAAACATACCCATAAATATCAAAATCATCACTACTAGCACGTACCTCAATCATTTTAGAAGAAACGGCAAGTCCATAAATTTCATGAATACATTTATGTAAATTCCCACTTCCTGTTGTTTTTACAAGAATATGGTCATTATTATATAAAGAAAAGGAAACATTAGGATGGGATAAAGCAAGACGCTCAATAAAAGATACACACCCTGCTAACTCGGCTGCCTCACTTTTAAGATATTTTAAACGTGCAGGAGTATTATAAAACAAATCAGTTACCGTTATTTCTGTACCCCGTCTTGCATCGGCAGAACTCTCCTGTAAAACTTTCCCGCCCTTTATCTCTATCAAAAAACCAATATCCTGACTACATGTTTTTAACGTAACATGAGAAACACTTGCAATAGAAGGCAGTGCCTCTCCTCGAAACCCTAAAGTATCAATAAAAAACAAATCATCTTCCCGAATCAATTTACTTGTTGCATGCCTCGAAAAAGCAAGTCTAGCATCTTCTACATCCATTCCATCTCCATCATCTAACACATGAATGGACTTTAATCCTCCATCAATTAAACGAACAATAATAGAACTAGCATGCGCATCCAAACTATTTTCAACTAACTCTTTCACAACAGACGAAATCTTCTCCACAACTTCTCCCGCCGCAATTTTATTGGCTAAAACCTCACTCATAACATGAATTTTACTCATAACCACTACTCCCCACTAAAAAAACTTTTCCTTTTTTCTAAACACATTGTCTTTTTCGTATAGATAGTAAGCAAAGCATCGCTTTTACATGTAACAAATCCAAACCCTTTAACAACTAAATCTTCATTAGAAGAAAAACGCCAAGAAACTTTTTTCTCATCTTTTAAAAAATGATTTTTCTCATACACTTTTTTTATAGCAAGAGAAGGCGACATATAAATGGTTATATTGCACTGGTCACTTTGGTTCTCTAAACGAATACATTCTTCAATCACCACACTAACTCCTTTTTTTAATTGAAACGTAATAGGTTTTAAACCTTTTTTCGTATGAATTCTTTTTAAAAGAGCAACATCCTTTTCATCATACATTACATTTTCATAAGAAAAACCAGGAGTATCAAAAAGAACAAAACCATTCTCTAACGTAAGTTTCATAAAATCCAAAGTAGTATTAGGAGCCATACTAGTTGTTATTTTGTTATTTTCTAATAAAGCATTAATTAATGTACTTTTCCCAGCATTAGTAAAACCCATCACATAAGCTTCTTTTACATATTCTTTTTCCATAACTTTCTCAATAGAATGAATACTTCTCTTCTTAATAGCAGAAAGAAACAAAATCTTCTCTTGTATTCCATAGACATTTTTAAGCCATGTACAAATCTTTTCTTCCTTGACACTTCTAGGAAGTAAATCCATTTTACTAACTACCAAGCATTTAGGACACCTTACCTCATGAAACTTTTTAATAACTTCTAAGCTAATATTCAAAATATCCACTAAAAAAAAGACATATTTTTTCTTTTCATTCACGCTATGCAAAATTTCTTCATTCAAAGAAAAAGAAATAACTTGTAAATCGTTATAATGCAAAATACGAAAACAACGTTCGCATAAATTTCCCTCTCCCCATTTTTCTTTAGGAATATATCCAGGCTTTTTAGAATCCACGCATTGTAATAAAACCCCACAACCACTGCATCTATTCATAGTATTCACCAACTTTAAAAAGTCCTTGTTTCTCTAATTTTTTAAATATCTTTCTCTCAAAAATACGATTCATTCGCGTTCCAAATAAATCTATATTACTTAAAGGATGCACCAAGATACTAAAAAAACCCATACGATTAGCTCCATAAACGTCTGTAAGCAACTGATCTCCAACGCATGCAATTTCATTATCCCGAAAAGAATACATGCTTAAAATTTTTTTGTATTTTGTTTTAAAAGGTTTCTTACTATGAAAACTAGAATCCACATTTAACTTTTCTTTAAAAGGCTCTACTCTCGCTTTCGTTGCATTCGATAAAATAATAATTTTAATCCCTAAAAGTTCAATATCTGCAAAAAAATCTTTCATATCTTTATCTGGTACTTGCATATTAATTGGGGCAATGGTATTATCCAAATCAAACAAAATACACTTAATTCCTTTCTTTTTCAAACTTTCATAATCAATATCATAAATACTTTTTTTATACATATCTGGAATAAATTTCTCTAGCATAGCTTCACCTCATTATCATAAGTATACCATAAAACGACATATTTTTTAAAAGAAGAATAATAAAAAAATTAAAATATATACTTTAATAAAGGAAGTGTCAAAATTGTTATTTAATTTATTGAATATCATAAAAGATATGTTATTTTTTACAGGAAGTTATTCAAACAACGTATTTCCTTCTCCCTTAAGTGAAGAAGAGGAAGAAAAAATGATTAAAAAAATGCTTACAGGGGATAAAGAGGCTCGAAATATTCTAATCGAAAGAAACTTAAGGCTTGTTGCCCATATTGTAAAAAAATTTGAAAGCAAAAACACAAGTCAAGACGATTTGATCAGCATCGGAACCATTGGACTTATAAAAGGAATCGACTCTTATAATGATACCAAAAAAACAAAAATTACTACCTACGCCGCTCGTTGTATCGAAAATGAAATTTTAATGTACTTTAGAAGTACCAAAAAAACAAGTGGAGATGTTTCCTTAAATGACTCGATTGGTTATGACAAAGATGGCAACGAAATCAGTTTAATTGATGTTTTAAAAGACAACACCACAGATTTTGCAGAACTCGTTCACACCAAAGACAACATAAAACTTTTAAACAACTACTTAACCTTATTAAACGAAAGAGAAAAAGAAATCATTATTAAAAGATATGGTCTATTAAATCAAAAAGAAAAAACCCAAAAAGAGATTGCAAGTGAACTTCATATTTCTCGTAGTTATGTTTCTAGAATTGAAAAAAGAGCACTTACTAAAATGCTCAAAGAATTCATCAAAAACAAAAAAGATTTATAACTTTTTTAAACCATTACAGTCTAATTGGTACACTGTATCTATAACTTCCTCAATATATTTCCGATCATGGGAAACACTAATAATAGTTCCTTGAAAATCTCGTAAGACTCGGCGAATCACTGGACTAGATAAAGGACTCACATTCCGTGTTGGTTCATCTAGCAGCAAAACTTGAGAGCGTTCCATTACAAATTTAATTAAAAATAACTTTGCTTTAGAACCATTGCTTAAATTCTCTATCTTCCCCGTCATTTCCTCACTCGTAAAATTCATATTCCCTAAATACGCTCTTGCATCCGTCTCTGTAATCACACCACCACTCTTCAAAAAAAGAAGAGGAGTCAAAAAATTATCCAAAATATCTTCATAATTTTGTGGCATATACCCAAGACGAATATCCTTTCTTTCTCTTAAAATTTCATAAAAGTGTTTCAATAGCGTCGATTTCCCTACGCCATTTTTTCCTACTATACACAAATGCTCTTTTCCAAACACTTTTAAAGAAATATTTTTACTTAATACTTTTTTTCCTACCCATAATTCTGGATAGAAAACATCCAAAATAACTTTCTTATTCGGAAGAGTAACTTTTGGATAGACAAAAAATATCTCTTCTTCCACATCGGGTTTTTGTGTAATCTGCATATGCTCTAGCTTTTTCTCTTGGGCTTTTAAACTATGCATCTTTTTCTTTAACACTTGAGCTCCATGAGGGTCTTTCCTAGAAATTGTTCTTTGCTGATATTCTACCTTTTGTTCTATTTGTCTTAACTTTTCCTCTTTCTTTTTATATTCTCTTGCCTCATTTCGAGCCATTTGCATCTGATGATTGATACCACGCACCCGTTCTTCTACAAAAGCATCGTACCCCATTCTTACAAGAGTATGCCTACACTCCAGTTTTTTCTTAATTTGTTCTATATGAAGAATGATAGTAGCAGTGCGAGATAAAAGCGTTTCATCATGAGAAACAAACACAATCGGCTTATCTAACATTGGAATAAAATTTTCTAACCATTCCAAAGCCTCAATATCCAAATCATTCGTTGGTTCATCTAAAAAAAGAATATCATAATCATTAAGTAAAAGTTTTAAAATTCCTACTTTTATTTTTTCGCCACCTGATAAAGTATTTAAAAATTGTAAGAATATCGTATCTTTCAACTTTAAAATATTTAAATACTTATACAAAACATTTAACTTATTATAATAGTCATTTTCAGAGGAAAACAAATAATCTTTTACATATTTTTTTAATTCCTCTTTTGCTATGGTTTGTTCCAAATACCCTATAGTACCTTTACAAGTAACACTACCTGTTCTAGTCGCATAATCACAAATGCCTAAAAGAACTTTTAAAAGAGTGGATTTCCCATTTCCTTCTTCTCCAATAATAGCAAGCTTATCTCCACGATGTAACGTAAAAGATAAATTTTTCACAAGATAACGTGTCCCAATTGCAATATCTACATTTTTAACTTCTAACATTATGCCTCCTTATATTTTGGCATAACAAAAGTATGCCATATATTTATTTTGTAAAATTTCTCATGTTCCCACCTCCAAAATTTCCTATCGAAAAAAAATAGCTAAATATCCTCAGCTATTTCCTCAATGGCTTCTAACTCTGTTTCAACTGCTTGTCTAAACTTCCGTTTAAAATTAATGACTTGTCTACGCAAACTTTCCGCTTCTTGTTCCATCTTTTCCGCTTTTAATAAGGCATCATTTACAATACGAGATGCATTTTTCTTGGCATCTTCTACAATACCTTTACTTTCTTCTCTAGCAAGTTTCTTCATTTGATTTGAGGTATCTTCAGCAAGCAACATAGTTTTATTTAAAGTAGCTTCAATATTATGATATTTTTCCATACTTTTTCTTAATCTTTCAATTTCTGCATCCTGTTCCTTTAATTTCGTAAGCATTCCTTCATATTCCTTCACAACAGAAGAAACAAATTGATTAACTTCTATTTTATTATAACCATTAAAACTATTACTAAACTTTTTCACCCTCATCACCTCAAATCCGCATGCTAGAAAACAAAATCATTACCATTCAATTTCAGATTCATCCTCTTGTTTTACTTTATCTGGTTCATTGGAAATCTTTCCTTGAATGTTAACATTTTTAGGAGTACACAAATAAATTCCAACACCAATATTCTCCATTTTTCCACCAATAGAATAACAACACCCACTTAAAAAATCAATGATACGTTTTGCTTGGGCAGAAGTAACTCTTTTCAAATTTACAACCACACTATTTCGATTCTTCAAATGATCTGCAATTTGTTGACTTTCAGAATAAGCACGAGGCTCCATCAAAATCATTTTATTGCCAACTTTATCAGCTTCTTTTAAAGCTTCATCCTCACTAACAGAATAGTACTCATCCTCGGTACCCATTAAATTATCTTCCTCATCAGCAAACAATTTCTTTAATTTATTTAAAGCCATAAATATCCTCTCTTCTGTCTATTATTACTATCTAATCATAGCAAAGATTTTTCTATTTTTCAATTACAATTTAAAAAAAGGAATAAATTGGCTCTTTACTATTCCTTTCTATAGATAAATTTAAAAAGATAAAATATTTTAGTGATTTTTATTATCTATTTATATAAAAATTAAATCAATATAAACAGTTCAATAAAATCCTAAAATTCAATTTTACAACGAATATATTCCTTTAACTCTTCAATGGTAATTTTTTCTTGTTCCATCGTATCACGATTTCTTAACGTTACCATATTATTCTCTAATGTTTCATCATCAACAGTTACACAAAATGGTGTTCCAACAGCATCACTTCTACGATACCTTTTTCCAATACTTCCAGCATCGTCATAACTACACATAAAATCTTTACATAAATCTGCAAACAACTCTTGAGCTTTTTCTGCATGTACTTTTTTTATTAAAGGTAAAATCGTTACCTTAATAGGAGCAAGATAAGGAACCAATTTCAAAACTTCTCGTACTTCCCCATTTTCTAATTCTTCTTTTTGATAGGCATTAGTAAGAATGGCCAAGAATAAACGATCTACACCAACAGAAGGTTCAATAACATAAGGCAAATACTTCTCATTAGTTAAAGAATCCAAATAACGTAAATCACATTTAGAATGCTCCATATGAACCCCTAAATCATAATCCGTTCGATCAGCAATTCCCCATAATTCTCCCCACCCCATAGGGAACAAAAATTCAATATCAGTAGTTGCTTTACTATAAAAAGATAACTCTTCTTTTGCATGATCACGGTACCTCAAATTTTCTTTAGATAAACCTAACTCTTTTAAAAAATCCAAGCAATAATTTTTCCAATATCCAAACCATTCTAAATCCGTATTCGGTTGGCAAAAGAATTCTAACTCCATTTGCTCAAACTCACGAGTTCTAAAAATAAAGTTACCTGGTGTAATCTCATTACGAAAACTTTTACCAATTTGTCCAATTCCAAAAGGAACTTTAGCACGCATACTTCTTTGAACATTCAAAAAATTTACAAATATTCCTTGCGCCGTTTCTCCTCGTAAATACACTTTACTTTTTGTATCTTCCGTAACTCCCTGATGCGTTTCAAATAACAAATTAAACTTACGAATAGATGTAAAATCACACGCCCCACATTTAGGACAAGGAATATGATTATCTCTTATATAAGATTCTAACTTTTCATTCTCCCATCCATCTCCAGTTTCTAATCCATTAGTAAAATCTTCTATTAACTTATCTGCTCTAGCTCTAGCTTTACATTTCTTACAATCAATAAGTGGATCTGCAAATGAGGCAACATGTCCACTCGCTACCCACACTTCTGGATTCATAAGAATAGCAGAATCAAGTCCATAATTATATACATTTTCTTGAATAAACTTCTTCCACCAAGCATTCTTAATATTATTCTTTAACTCCCGTCCTAAAGTTCCATAATCCCAAGTATTGGATAACCCTCCATAAATTTCACTTCCTTGAAATACAAATCCATATTGTTTGCAATAATTGACTAACTCTTCCATCGTTACTTTTTCCATTAAAAAATCCTCCTAAATCTAACGTTAATTGCTTTCTTTATACAAAATTTTCTACTCTTTCTAATTAGCAGTATCTTTCAAAATAAAAAACGCTAAAGAATCATTTAGGGACGAGCATACTACCCGCGGTTCCACCCTACTTATTCTTTAGTCGAATCACTTTTTCTATATAACTCCGAGTTTCCAAGCTCATCAACGTTTGTATATAAAAATTATATGCAAATTAATAAAAAAATACAAGTCTTAATCGAATATATCCTCTATAAAAAGACGATTCTATCAACAATTAATTCATCTTTTACTTATGATACTCGTTTAAAAAATTTTTAAATTTCTTTTTTTCTTTTTCAAAAACTCTTCTTCTTTATTAGACACAAGTTGCATCTCTTTTATAGAACGTTCTAAAACATCCAGCAAAATAAATTCTGCTAAATTTCCTTGTATTTGTACTGGAAAAAAAGCAGATTTTTCTATAGAATGCGCATAACTTCTATACGTAGTTTGAACAGACAAAAGAGTACGAGAGTCCCCATCTTCTCTATCTTTTAGAGCAAGATGAGCGTTAATAAAAGAAAAAGAATCAAACGATTTATGAAATAAATGAGATGAAAATGTAGCAGAAAAAACTGCATTCAAATCGTCATCCATTCGTAATTCATTAATAAAAACGGCAATATGTAGAACGCTTCCTTTATAACTCTTTTCATCTTTTATCGAACGAAATTCTAACTGCCATCCATTCGCTAAAGAAAATAGAAGGTAATCAAAATCAGAAAGTCCTTTATTAAGAGCGATAGTTCTACATTTTTCTATCACCTGGAAATAAAAACCACTAATTTTTTTATAAAGAGCTTTTTGCTCTGGAAGGAAATGACTTTTCATTTTGTAACGCCTCATTATCTAATTAAATAACATATCTTATTTTTTAATAACTCTTTTAAAAAATATAAGACTAATATAGTTCTTTAATTATTAATTGTCAATAGTATTCCTTTACAAATCAAGCATCTTTAAAAGAAACTTCTTACTATTTAAAAACAACCCCGTATATCGTTCATAATAACGATTTATAAAAAAATTAATTTCTTTTACAACCTCATCATGAATAGCAAGCTTAGTAATGGAATCAACGGAAACATAATAATACATACGTAGCAATTTTACACACTTACTACTAACAACAATCTGATTGGTATAACATTTTTTACAAATATACCCCCCTTCATCGGCATCAATAGTGACAATATTCGTTTTATTCCCACATAAAATACAAGAATCCAAATTCAATCCTACACCTAAAAAAGGCAAATACTTAAGTTCTAAGATATTCGTAATCACTAAAGGGTTCATTCCTTCTTCTATTTTTTTTACTCCTGCAATATATAAATCATACAAAACACTCGAATTACTTTGCTTATACACCTGAGTCGTCAATTCTGTCAAATAATTTAAATAACTAATGAATACAATATCATTCTTAATTTTCTTCAAATCATCTATGACATCCACATCTTTAAGGATAGATAGCTTATCTTCCTTATAATAAATATAAAAGGAACCATAAGTGAACTTTATAGTAAGAGCTCGAAGCCGACTTTTCATCGACACGACACCCTTACACATTATCCCTATGATTCCATATTCTTTTGTGAGTACCTGAATGATTTTAGAAGTCTCTCCATAAGGAGTCTCATGAACAATCATTCCCTCAATTTTTGTTATCATTCTTTTCACTTCTCTTTTTTTCTGCGTAAACTAAATAGTCTTTTATATTTCCTGTTCTTTTAAACTTATTCCATGCTTCATTTTTATTCATAATTTTTTATCCCTTATCTTTCTAATTATATATTGGGATACTTTTCTAAATTTTATTCAAATTCATTAAAACCTAATTCATGCAATAATTTTTCTTTCTCTCTCCACTTCTTAATCGTCTTTACATAAAGCTCCAAATAAACCTTTTTGCCAAGCATCTCTTCAATATCTTTACGTGCCATAGTACCAACGGTTTTCAAGCGTTCCCCATTCTTACCAATGACAATTTTTTTTATAGAATCCCGATCAACAATAATATCAACATTAATATTTACAATATTTCCCTTATCTTCATAATGCGTAGTCACACAAGTCAAACTATGAGGTACCTCTTCAATAGTTACTTCTAAAAGCTTTTCTCTTACAAACTCACTAATCATAAAATAAGGACTATTACTAGTAATGGTTCCCTCATCAAAATAGCGAACATTATCTTTTAAATACTTCTTTAATACTCGAACCAAACAAACAAGATTATCACGAGTCAAACTAGAAACAGGAACTACTTCAGCAAAAGCATACAAATCCTTATAAGTTGCAATAGCTTTTAATATTTCTTCCTCTTTTAATTTATCAATCTTATTTAACACAAGTAACACGGGAACCTCTGTATTTTTTAAAGAATCAACAATAAACTTATCTCCCTTTCCTAAAGGAGTAGTTGCATCCACAACAAACAAAATAGCATCCACTTCATGAATATGAGTAAAAGCCTGTTTATTTAAAATTTTTCCTAACTTACTCTGTGGTTTATGAATACCTGGCGTATCAACAAACACAATTTGCATATCCACTTCATTATAAACCCCTTGAATCACATTACGTGTTGTCTGAGCTTTATCAGATGTAATCGCCACTTTTGCATTGACAAGAGCATTAAGCATCGTACTTTTTCCTACATTGGGTCTTCCAATAATACTAACAAATCCACTTTTCATAAACACACCTACTAACTAAAAATTTCCATAAAATAAGGGCCAAAAACAAACATACAAATAATGAATGTAACTAAAGACATAATAAAACTTGCTGCACTTCCACAATCTTTTGCGATTTTAGCAAGCGGATGAATCTCTAAAGTAACCAAATCAATTGCAGCCTCAATAGCCGTATTAATAAGCTCTATTCCTAAAATCATACCAAGAGCAATAAATAAAGCTGCCCACTCCCAAAACTTGATTTGAAAAATAAAACCTAAAGAAATGGTAAATAGCGAAACTACTCCATGAATCCATAAACTTTGCTCATAACGATAAGCATACCACAAACCAGCTATCGAATTACGAATACTAGCAAAAAAACGTTTAATTCCTCTTTTTTTAATTTTCTCTCTTGATACCTGCTGCATCTAAAATCAACTCCTGCTTATGAAACATTTCTTCTTCTTCCCTTTTTTCCATATGGTCATACCCAAGTAAATGTAAAATTCCATGTACCACCAAAAAAGATAACTCCCTTTTTTTAGAATGTCCATATAGAAGTGCTTGTTCTTCCATTCTAGGAATACATACATAAATTTCTCCTAAAAAACGATAATCTGGACAAACAAAATCCTTTGTTTCCTCAAAAGCAAACGAAATGACATCCGTTACTCGATCAATTCCACGACATTCCCTATTAATTTTCTTTATACGTTCTTCATTCACAAAAACGATAGTAAATACAGCATGCACTACATTCTCCATCTTAAGTGCCATATCGATGACTTCTAAAAGATAGGAAAAATCTTCTTGATAACCATACTCATTTTCAATTGATACATCCACTAAAACCACCCTAAACCAATCATTCTCGTAAAATATACGAAAGCTAAAACAAACACAATAATACAAATCAAATTGTAAAACATATCACTTTGAAAAATTCTTGGTAAATGTTTCTTAATTGCTGTTAAACCTATAAACAATAAAAATCCAATAATACTTCCCGCAACATTAAGCATAATATCATCAATATCAAAAGAACGCCCAATTTGAAGTTGTACAAGCTCTACCGTCAAACTCGTAAGCAAACTAATAAATAAAATATGAGATACTTTACTTGCTTTTACATAGCCTGAAACAAAATACCCAAAAGGCACAAAAATTAAAATATTCCCAACAACATTAATCATAAACAATTTACTACCCATTTTATATCGAAATATCTCTGTAAATGGCACAATATTAAGCCCACTATTCGTATTCATCTCTGTACTCGTTAAAAGTTGAAACAACAAAAGAGCATAAATCACAAACACTAAATTCCAAAATTCTCGATAAAACACAAACCGTTCATGATTAATACGAATATAAGTGGTTCGTATCGCAATCAATACAACCAAAAAGATAACAACCATCGGCCATACATCCATTATTGCACTTGTTAAAGTATCTACTATCATTTAATTTCCCTCTTCTTCTGCCTCCGTTACTGAAAACTCTTCTACTTTTGTAATATTTTCAATAACTGCATAAAATAACTCTACTTCTATTGTACTATCATTTATACTTTTTTTCAAAACTTTTCGTTCATGTATAACCTCTGGACTTTTTAATGTAGCATTTATTTTTTCATCTGCTAACGAAAGTGCTTTTTCTACTCCCTCTTCTAACGTATATTCCAAAGCTTCTTCCTCTACTTCATATTCTGTATACTTATAAAATGTCCAATCAAAAAATTGAAACAGCACCTTCTCTTCCGTCTCATAATTAGAAAGACGACTTCTAAGTATTTTATGACGCCCACTATCAGTTTCCAAAGCAAAATTAATACGTTTTTTTCCTGTTCTTGTTTTATTAGAATAGTTTTTCGGTAAACTCACACTCGTTTCATACCAAACCTCAGCATAGATAGACCCAGCAGCACAAACATTTTCTCTTACTTCTTCATTATAGGAAATAATACCCGTAACCAAAATATCTCCCTCTGCCACATACTCTCCATCATGCACAAGCACTTCCCCCTTCGTTGTTTGTACATTGGAAACAATCCCACTTTTACTAGCCACAATATGACAATACTTTTCTTCCTCTTGGTAATTATTGATAATTCGCTCTTCAATTCGAACAACATACTTCATACCGATACTTTCAATTTCAATCCACTCTAACTTATCTTTATAAGTAGCTAGAATTTGACTTTTAATTTCCTGTAACTCATTATAATCTTTCTTAAAACTTAAAAAATGAATTCCATAAGTCTCCAAACTATTTTTAACAAGAGTTCTTATTTCTTTATTAGAATGAACAACATCTACTTGTACAATGACATGAGAAAGAAAATAAACAAAAAACAAAAAAGCCAAAACTGCGACACCCCTAAGCGGAGTAATCATCTTTTTTAATCGAAAAATACCACTATCTGTAACATAATAAAACTTAGCAGTAACAATTTGTTTTTTAATCCTTTTATAATCACTTTCCAAAACTTTGATATACAACAAATCTCCTCTAGAAACGACATCATAAACATTAATTCTTGTTTTATAAAGTTTCATTAAAATTCGATTCTTGTTTCGTACATGAGCTTTAATATAAATATAGTGATTCATCTTCATCTTGAAAACCCCACATGAGATAAAGTACCCTCAATCAATATCTCTCTTTTTTGTAACTGCTTGACTCGCAAATTTTCCCCATCCAAATGAAGAGTAAAACCACTCATCGCCAAAACAATTTGATTATCTGTAAGTTTTAAAATATCCACATAATTAAAAACGTGAATTTTACTTTCAAAAATCGCAATGGAATAATCTGTATCAAATAAAAAATTCTGCATAGTTTTATAAAGATGCATGTACATCACCTATAAAAACTATATGTTTTTCAACCCATAAAAAAAACCATAGAATAACTACTATTCAGGTTACTTCTTTTGTTTTAAAGCCAAAACTCGTTTATTATACGATTGTTTTGCTTTTCCTAACTCATCCATTCTTTCATTTCTAAATTGTAAATACTCGTTGTATGTTAAACCATCTTGTAATACCTCCTCTCCTCTTGAAGACCAAACATAAGATAAAAGCTGTAAATCAACATCCATTTGAAAATTCCAATAATCTACAAACAAATCTTTATCATCTTCTGCACTTTCAAGCGCCAATTTATCTTGTATATAATAAACACCATTTTCTCTATCAAGCAAAGAAACTTCTTGAAATTCATGAGTCGAATACTTTCCTTTTAAAACATCATAAAATTGATTTCCAACAAGTACTACACTTTCTTTATTTGTCTCTTTTGGCCATACAGGAAGTTTAGAAAGGATAGTAGGAACCCCATCTACTACTCGAATATGCCTATATTCATTACCCATATACCACTCTTCACTGCGATTACGCGCTGCGACAAAAAAATCCCTCGCTCCAAAACGTTGCATTTTTACATTACAACACTTATTCGCACGATAAAACATTAAACTTTTAGAAGCCAAATCCTCTTCATTAGTAAATGCTTCTTCATAGTTTTCATTAATAACACCAGAAGAGGCAATTCCTGCCGAATTAGTAATTAAAACTTTTCCATCAACTAAAGCTAATCCTTCCAAAAAATGGACTTTTTCATTTACTTCCACATAAGAACCATTATTCAATTTTATCTTTCTCATTTTTCTACTCCTTAAAATCTTCTTTTTTAATCTTTCATAAATCAAAAAATACCCACTACAGGATATTTTTATAAATGCATTAATCTATCTTTTACCTTTTTAGAAACAAGACTCATATCACATCTAGTAGCAATGCTTTGTAATTCCTTCATAATAGTCCCCATATCTTTCATACTAGTAGGATTTATATTAGAAAAAACTTCTTCTATTTTTATATCAATTTCCTCTTCACTCATTTCCTCTGGTAAATAAGTTTTTAATAAAGAAATCTCTTGCTTTAAATTCTCTATTTCTTCTTTTTTTTCAAATTTTTCAAATTCTGCTATAGAATCCAATCTCATTTTTACTTGTTTTTTTATAACAGCAATCACTTCATCATCCGATAAATCTTCTTTTTTATTAATTTTCTCAAGTTGTAGAGCACTCTTAAGCATCCGAAGAACTCCTAAAGAAAATTTATTTTGCTCTTTCATAGCATGTACCAAATCTTCATTGATTCGATTAAACATTACAAATCACTTATCCGTTTCTTCTCTTATTTTTACGTGCATTACGTATCATTTCTTTTTTAGCTTCTCTTCTTTTAACACCAGGCTTCTCATAGTGCTTCTTTTTCTTTAATTCAGAAGGGACACCACTTCTTGCGACTTTTACTTTCCATTTTTTTATAGCATTATCAACATTTCCATCGCTTACCACTACTTTTGTCATATCTATCCCTCCTTTCATTTATTACAATAATTATAGCACCAAAACCTCATATATAGCAAGAAAGAATAAATTTTTTAGAGAAATAATCTTAGAGCATGCAGTCAATCACAGCAAGCACCAATCTATTATAAAGCTATAAATAGATTATAAAAAAAACAAGATGTATCCTGTTTTAATCCAACGTTTTATCTAAAACTTTTTTTATGATTTCCTCTTCTAAATCTATACTACCAAGCTCATCTTCATAAACAGCCTTCGCATCAGGAGCAGAATAAGTTAAAAGAAAAGAAGAATAAAATAAAGAAAGAATGAGTCCTCCTAAGACAAACATTACTTTAAATGTTCCCCTATGATATTTATGTATCTCTTCTCTCCATAATTCTTTTAAATCTTCATGTTCTTTACAAAACACAAAAACTTTTTCAGTAAGAGAATGATAAAGATTTTCATCTGGTTGATTCTCTAAAGAAATCAAATTTTGATATATTTCCCTTGAAAAAGACTCTATCTCTTCTAACCATTCATACGTAATTCCTTCTTTTTCTAATGATTTAGAATTCTTTTTCAAATACAATAACTCCTTATTCAATAAAAGAATAACTCTTTGAATTTCAGATGAATTGTACCTTTCTCCTCTGATTAATTGCAAACGAATAAAAAGAAAATAACAAGAAACAAGATTTCTGTATTCTCCTTGTGTATCAATTTTAGTATTAGAAAAAAATTTAATCATTTTCATTATAACAGCATCTAATGTTTTCATCATAAAACCACCCTCTAAAAAAGAATTAAACTTGCATTAATTCTTCTTCCTTTTCTTTTAATTTTTCATCTACAATTTTATTGTATTTATTGATTACCTCTTGTACCTCTTCTAATAACCTTTTCTCTTCATCCTCTGGATATTCTTCCTTTTTTATAGCAGTATTTTCCTCTTGACGAATATTTCTTAATGCCACTCTTGCTTCCTCTGCAACTTCTTTTGCTTGTTTTACATATTCACGTCTTCTATCTTCAGTAAGTTCAGGAATAGTTAAAATAATAATTTCACCATTATTGGTGGGAGTAATCCCGATATTGGCTTCATTAATAGCTCGTTCAATATCTTTAAGCGTTCCCCTATCAAATGGTTTAATCATAAGTTGTCTTGCCTCTGGTACTGTAATATTAGCAAGGCTTTGAATGGGAGATGGTACTCCATAATAGGGAACCATAATTCCATTTAACATAGCAGGATTGGCTCTTCCTGCACGTATATTTAATAATTTATTCTCTAAGGCTTGGATTGCTTTATCCATTTTTTGTTCTGTATTCATAATTCCTCCCTAATTTAAAACTATAGTATCATTATAAGCGACTGTATCGGTTTTGACAATATATTTCATCAAAAGTTCTCCACTTTCATCTATATAAATTATATACGTATCCTGCTCTTTTAACGCATTCATCGCTTCTTCTACTTTTATAGTTGGAACTTCTTCTAGTTTTTCACGTACTAAAAGAAACACTTGAGTAATAGAAGTAGAATACTTATTTAATAAATCTATACTACTTACCCTTTCTCCAGTAGTAACATTAAACACATAAGAACGCATCTTTTCTATACTAGAAAAGCCTATTTCACAAGAATAACTTGATTCATAAACAACAAGTGTTACATAATCAGCAAATGAATACACACCATAATCCAAAATACTTGCTTTTTTTATGCCATCAGTATTTCCATAAGAACATGTATCCCCACTTTCTATTTTAGTGATTGCACTTCTTTTTTCATCTACCAGTTGTTTTAGCTCTTGCGTTAAATTTTTAGCACTTTCACTATCTAAATTAATAACAGGATATTTATAGGAAATAGAAAGTCCACTAGAAATACTCCCTTCATCAATATAATAAATATAATCTTTACTCTTTTCTATTTTCCATTTATCATTCTCTTCTTTATCTATAACAAATACCTCTTGCAAAGTATCCATATGACTTCGATAAATCAAAAAAGTACCAATCACCACTATAGACAAAATAAGAAGAAAAAATAAACCAAACCCTACATAACTATTTTCATTTTCATCCATAATTATTCTTCCTTTAAATATTCTTTTATTCCTATAGCAAAACGTTCTTTAACACTCTTTTTAGTAGCTTCATTAAAATAAACTTCTGGCAATTGATTTCCTTTTAAGAAAGCAACATCATCATCAAAATATATAACATTACCATTTCTTACCATAACTATAGTAGGAGCAACAATATCTGTATTCCCAGCATCATCCACTCTCAAATAATCTTTTAAATATTCAACAATTCGATTATAGGTTACATTATTCAAGCTACGATCCTTTTTAAAATCATAATAATAAATTTCTTTTATTCCATTGAATATGGCAACTTCATTTAAATAATCAGCATAATAATGACTCCAAATATTACCAGGAAAACCAAAAAATAAAATTCCTGATTTATTATTTAAAAGATCTAAAACTTCATGCTCCCCAACATATTTATAAATATTATCTTTGGTTATATCTTTATAATCATTAGAAAAACGAACATTATCACTTATTTTTGTTGTATAATCTTTCGTTCCCAAAATCACAAAAAAATAAATCATAACAACAAAAAGAATAAATTTTATTATATTTTTTAATTGTATTTTTTCCATAACTACCACTATAAATAGTATACCAAAAAAATCTTCTTTCTTACTAGCAATAAAAAAGACATTCGTAAAACCAATGTCTATCCAATTAAAAATCGAGGACGAACTCCATCACTTA
>CAQBKK010000018.1 GCA_948760655.1 uncultured Bacilli bacterium
TTATATATGTCCTTCTAATATTCCTTTACAAAATTATTTGAGTGGTGATAAACATGAGTAATTTACATAAAAAAATCCGTTTTTCTTTAGTAAAAAAGTTTTATGTTTGTTTTTTTGTTCTTATTTTATATGGAATTTATAAAAATGGAATCTTTCCAGTTCACCAAGGGTTTTATTCTATGGAACATATTTTTTGGTTAGTTTCTTATCCTTTTGTTGGATATTTTACAGGACTTTTTTTTGATTTGCTTTTTAAAAATAAAAGTATGTATAACAATCGTTTTTTTGGAGTGCTTTTTAGTTTATTTCTTCCTATATCAACAACTTTATTAGAATTTTTTATTGCTTGTGTTCTTTTGTTTTTTTGTAATTCTTTCTTTTTTCAAAGAAAGGGAGCAGAATTTCATTTTGTTGTATTTGGGAGAATTTTGTTATTTTTTTACTTATTGTATGCTCAGCATTATTTTTATTCTAATCTTTTAGAAGAGAGTCAGTTATTTGTTTATTCTTTTTTGGATGGAATTCTTGGGCATTCTGTCAGTGGGATTTTTACCTCAAATGCTTTTCTTTTGCTTCTTTCTTTTTTGTTTTTTTGTTTTGATTATTATTATAAAAAAGAGATTCCTCTTTATAGTTATGGTTTTTATTTGTTAACTCTTACTTTTTATGCCATTTCTATTGGAGATACAAGCTTTATTCTTACTCATGCCTGTTTTTCTATGCTTTTGTTTTCTTTTATTTTTTTGGCTCCGATTTCCATTTTTTCTCCTTATTCGAAAAAAAGGGTATTTTTATATAGCTTTTTGATTGGTGTACTTACTTTGCCGTTTTCTTTGTATTTTGGCTTTTATGAAGGGAGTTTTTTTGCTATTTTCTTTGCAAATTTATGTATGTTGTTTTTGAATCTTATTCAAACCAGTATAATAAAACACCAACTGAAAAAGTAATTTTTTTAATAAAATGGCAATTTTTAAAGAAATTTGTCACTTTTTTGTCATTTTTGCAATTTTTTTCTAAATAAAAAAAGGAAATTGGTGTTGCGGGTGTAATATATATTAGTAGGAGGCCTTATGTATGACCTTTATTTCGCAGAATGAGATTAATGAGATAAGAAGCAATGCTTCCATTGTTGATATTATCTCTTCTTATATTCCTTTGACACAAAAGGGAAAGAACTATTTTGGAGTGTGTCCTTTTCATGAAGATCATTCTCCTAGTATGAGTGTTTCTAGTGAAAAACAAATTTATAAATGTTTTTCTTGTGGAGCTACTGGGAATGTGTTTACTTTTGTGGAGAATTTTTTAAATGTAAATTTTGCAGAGGCTGTAGAAATTGTTGCTAAGAATGTAGGAATTTCTCTTCAAATGCATCCTTCTGCTCAAAAAGAAGCCAAGTATCAAAAAGAGTATGATTTGATGGAATTTGCTTTACGTTTTTTTCAAAACAATTTGCATACGCAGGAAGGGGAAAAAGCTGTTTCGTATTTGCAGGAAAGGGGACTTCTAGAAGAAACAATAAAAGATTTTGAAATAGGTCTTTCTTTTGATAAAAATATGCTTTATACTCTTTTTTCTAAGCAAGGCTATGAGGAGCAATTATTAGTTGATTTAGGTCTTGTTCACAGGCGTGATGGACAAGCTTACGATGTTTTTCAGAATCGTATTATGTTTCCTATTCATGATTTACAAGGGCATGTTGTTGGTTTTACAGCAAGGTGCTATCTTACGGATACCACTCCAAAGTATTTGAATACAAGAGAAACTTATCTTTTTAAGAAGGGAAATATTTTATTTAATTATCATCGTGTAAAAGAAAGTGTAAGACAAAATAAATATGTTATTGTTGTTGAGGGAAATATGGATGCCATTCGTCTTTCTTCTTCAGGGATAAAAAATGTAGTTGCCTTGATGGGAACAAGTCTTACGAAAGAGCAAATAGATGCCTTAAAAAAATTAAGGACAAAAATTATATTGATGCTTGATAATGATAATGCTGGAGAGAATGCTACTTTTGCTATTGGAAATATTTTAGAAGAACAACAGATTTCTTTTCAAGTTGTACGACTGAGTGGAGCGAAGGATCCTGATGAATATGTTCTTTTGAATGGTAGCGATGCCATTTTGGAAAATGTAAAAAATGCTATTTCTTTTGTTGATTTTAAATTAAATTATTTGAAAAAAAATAAAAATTTAAGTGAAGCTACTGATTTAGCAGATTATATTAAAGCTGTTATTGAAAGTTTAAAAAGTAATCCAGATACTATTTTAAAAGAAGTGACTTTACAAAAGCTCGCAAATGATTATAATATCTCTTATGATGTTTTAAGAAGTCAGTTAGGTGTAGAGGAAGAAGATTACAAAAAGAAATTGATAGCAGAAGCAGAAAGAAAAAAAGAGGTAAATGTTCCGCGAAAAAGTAGTTATGATCGAATGTGTGAAGAGATTTTATTTTATATGATGCAATCTCCTACTTATATTAAAATTTATCAAACGAAATTAGGACTTTTCCCTACTAAAGAACATAGGCAAGTGGCGAATGAAATTATCTATTATTATGAAACAAATAAAACAATTAATTTGGCAGATTTTATCACTTATGTTGCTACTATAAGTTTAAAGGATGCTATTATGGACATTATAAATAGTACAGTGGAAATGTCTTTTTCGGAAAGTGCAATGTTGGAATTAATTTTGAAAGTAAAGAAAAAAATAAAAAAACAAGAAATTGAAAAATTAAAAATTGAGTTGAGTCAAGAATTCGATGAAAATAGAAAAACAAAATTAGCAGAGAAAATATTAGAGTTAAAAGGAAGTGTTACAAATGAAAATAATTAAAACATTTGAAGAAAGAAAAGAAGAATTATTAAAATTAGGGAAAGAAAAAGGAGTTATTACTTTTGAACAGCTTGCTGAAAGTTTAAAGGGGCTTGATGTCGACAATGACTCTTTGGATGAGTTATATAATTTATTTGTAGAAAACAATATTGAAATTGTAACGGATGAAGATGACGGTTCTTCTGAGGGTGCTAAAACTTTAGAAAAAGAAGAACCTCTTATTTTAGATGATGCTGAGATTACAAAAGATATTAATATTAATGATCCTGTACGTATGTATTTAAAGGAAATTGGAAAAATAAGTTTGCTTTCTCCAGAGCAAGAACTAGATTTATCTAAAAAAGCTGCTACAGGAGATGAGATGGCTAAAAATATATTGGCAGAGTCTAATTTACGTTTGGTTGTTAGTATTGCAAAACGTTATGTAGGACGTGGACTATTATTTCTTGACTTAATTCAAGAGGGAAATATTGGATTAATGAAAGCCGTGGATAAATTTGATTATGATAAGGGATTTAAATTTTCTACGTATGCTACATGGTGGATTCGACAAGCCATTACACGTGCTTTAGCAGACCAAGCGAGAACGATACGTGTTCCTGTTCATATGGTAGAAACTATTAATAAAATGGCACGTATTCAAAGGCAACTTACTCTTGAATTAAATCGTGAACCAAGTGAAGAAGAGGTTGCGAAAAAGATGGGAATTTCTGTTGAGAAGGTTCGAGAAGTGATTAAAATTAGTCAAGATCCAGTTTCTTTAGAAACACCAATTGGAGAAGAGGAAGATTCTCATTTGGGAGATTTTGTTAAAGATGTAAATGCTATGACTCCTGAAGAGTATGCCACCAATGAAATTTTAAAAGAAGAAATTAAGGCTGTATTGGAAACGTTACAAGAACGTGAACAAGAAGTTTTGGAACTTCGTTTTGGTCTTGTTGATGGAACGAGTCATACCTTAGAAGAAGTTGGTAAAAAATTTAATGTTACTCGTGAGCGTATTCGTCAGATTGAGGCAAAAGCTTTACGAAAACTTCGTCATCCTTCTCGTGCTAAAAAATTAAAGGATTTCTTGTCTGATTAATGCTTAGTTTACGACTTAAAACATTGGCTAGTTTTGTTGATAAAATGGATAGAGTAGTCGATGTAGGGTGTGATCATGCTTATTTATCTATTTATCTTATAGAGAATCGTTTGTGTCAAAGCGTAGTTGCTACTGATATTCACGAAAATGCACTTTTGCAAGCAAAGAAAAATATTCGAAAAGTTCAAATGGAAGCCAAAATAAAAACGATATTATCAGATGGATTAGAAAAAGTTTCTTTTACTTTATATGATACTATATTGATAGCAGGGATGGGGACTTCTACTATACTTCATATTTTAAAAAATATTGATTCTAAACATGTAAAAAAAATTATTTTGCAGTCGAATAATGATTTGTATCGACTTCGTTCTTCTATGGAGAAAAAGAGGTATTATTTAGAAGAAGAAAAAGTTGTTTTTGAAAAAGGACATTACTATGTAGTTGGTTTATATCTTTTTAAAAAGAAAAAGCTTTCTTACAGAGAAAAGCTTTTTGGAAAATATAATGCAGATAATAAAGAATATTATCAATTTTTAATGCAAAAGATGCGATTTGTGTATCAGAGCTTACCATTTAAAAATATAAAAGAAAAGATAATATTTTGGTTGAAAATGAATTTATTAAAAAAGTATTTATAAAAAGAAAGTGGGAGCTGTTGTTCCTTCTTTTTTTGTTTGACTATTATTTGTAATACGATTTTTATTTACAGAAATAGGAGTAGGATTTTCATTTTTTGTGTTTTTCCCAAATTCTTTTACAACACCCAAAAGGCTACGAGCATTGGAAATCATAGGTTTTGCTTTTTGGTATAGAGGAATTACTTGGTTTGCAATTTGTAAAGTCTTTGACAACCCACTTATAATTTTAGCAAGATTTAATCCTCCTCCAAGACTTGTTCCACTATACATAATTATCACCTTACTTTATTATATGTTTCTTTTCCAAGAGGTTGCTCAATTTTTATAGTCAAATCTGTTTTTTTTATGATATAATTTTAGAAAGAGTAAAGTAAAGGGAGGCATTTATGATGCAGGAGAATACTGAAAAACATGTTTATTTTTTCTTTGTGCCTTTTGTTGTTTTGATTAATATTATAATTTTAGCTTTTCGTGGGCTTAAATTTATCTTTTTTGATTTATTTTTGATTTTATTTAATTTAGCAAGTGGTAGAGTAGATCATGTTTATAAAAATACAAAAGGGTTATTTGAAAAAGAAGAAGTAAAACAAGAAGTGAAAAAAGAAAGTAAACCTTCAAGGTTTCAAGAAAAATATAATAATTTATGGTTTGTAAAAAGACAAAATGCAAAATTAGAACAAATGCGTGCGTCTCTTTTAGTGAATTTACAAAATGAAGGGAGTGTTCGTAGCAGTACGCCACGTGTTTTTCAGTACAAAGCTCGAAATAAGGATGGTAAATTGGAAACAGGTACTATTAATGGATATTCTAAATTGGATGTAAATACTTTTTTGTTACAAGAAGGGTACACGGTTTATAGTATAGAGACAAATAAAATGATTAACTTTTTATATGGAGATACAAGTGTGTTCGCTGTTCGTATGTCCAATAAGGATTTATTATTTTGGTTAACACAGCTTTCCACTTATATTAAAAGTGGTATACCTTTAACTGATGCAGTAAAAATTTTAAACAACCAAATGCAAAAGAAAAAAGGGTATCGAAAAGCTTTTCAATCTATTATTTATGAACTTACAATGGGAGAATCATTTTCTAAAGCTCTTGAAAAACAAGGATCTATGTTTCCCGCATTGTTAATTAATATGATACGTGCAGCAGAGGCAACAGGAGAGTTAGAAGCTACCTTAACTGATATGTCTAATTATTATGAAGAGTTAGAAAAGACTAGAAAACAAATGATCAGTGCCATTACTTATCCAACTGTTATTATGGTTTTTGCTATTGGCGTTATTACTTTTATCCTTTTATTTGTTATTCCAGAGTTTGTTAAAATTTATCGAGATACAGATGCACAAATTACAGGTCTTACTTTAGCAATTATTAATTTGAGTGATTTTTTAAAAGCCAATATTTTAATTATTGTTTTAATTATTGTTCTTATTTGTGTAGTTATTTATATATGTTATCGAAATATTAAAGCTTTTCGTAAAAACTTGCAACTTCTTCTTATGAAGTCTCCTCTTATTGGGAAAATTATTATTTATAATGAACTAACTATATTTACGAAGACTTTTGCGTCATTACTTGCAAATAATGTTTTTATCACCGATAGTATGACAATTTTAAGTCGGATTACTAATAATGAAATTTATAAGGAAATAATGAATGCAACCATTGATAATATTGTGAAAGGAGATAAAATTTCTACGTCCTTTAAAGATCAGTGGGCCATTCCTGATGTTGCTTATTATATGATTGTAACGGGAGAATCTACTGGACAATTAGCGGACATGATGAAAAAAGTTAGTGACTATTATGCAGAGATGCATCGCAATTTAGTGAATAATTTGAAATCTTTCATTGAGCCAGTTTTAATTGTCTTTTTAGCTTTGATTGTTGGTATAATCATATTAGCCGTTATTATTCCAATGTTTGGGCTTATGAGTGCTTTAGAAACCTAGAGGAGGTTTTACTTATGTATTTAATGGTTCTTATCTTTATTTTGGGGTGTATTTTGGGGTCTTTTTTCTATGTTGTTGGTACAAGACTTCCTAATGGGGAGTCTTTAATTCAACCTAGAAGTCATTGTACCTTTTGTCAGCACAATTTATCTGTATTGGATTTAGTTCCATTGTTTTCTTATCTTTTTTTAGGTGGAAAATGTCGATATTGCCGCCAGAAACTCTCTATAGAATATTTTATTTATGAACTTTTTACAGGTATTTTATTTTTAATTAGTTATTTAAAGTTTTCTGTTTCTTATGAATTTTTTGTTATGCTTCTCATATCTTCTTTGCTTGTTCTAATTTTTATTACTGATTTTAAGTATATGATTATTTTAGATTCGCCACTTGTTGTAAGTTCCTTATGTTTTCTTGGAATTTATTGGGTTTCTTTTGGTTTTATAAGTACTACTTTACGTATTTTAGAGGCCATTTGCTTTTTTTTAACAATGTTTGGAATTGGAAAATTAGGAAATGCTTTGTTTAAAAAAGAATCTTTAGGAGGAGGGGACATTAAGTTCTCTTTTGTCATGGGGCTTCTTTTAGGGTATAAATATGCACTAGTAGCTCTTGTTTTTTCAACTTTTTTAGCTCTTCCTTATGCAATAGGTTCTATGGTTTTAAAAAAAGATAATGAAGTTCCTTTTGGCCCTTTTTTAGTTAGTAGTGTAGCTCTTGTTTTCTTTTTTAGCGAAAAATTTCAATATCTATTTTATTTTATTTAAAAAAGTTTTGCTTAGTTTAGAACTTTTTATCTTTGTATTAAAAATTTAATTTTTCTTTTGAAAAAAAAGTTAATCCCATTTATTGGATTAACTTTTTAACTTTTATATATTTAGTATTTGTTTAATGAATCTTTTTAACGTTATAACAAATCTATATTTGAATAGTTATTTGAAGGTGTTTTTCCAATTAATGCATTTTTTATTGCAGTATCTTCAGAACCTAAATCATCTTCAATATCGATTACTCTTAAAATTTCTTCAAAGCTTGTTTGACCTTCCATTACTTTCATAAGACCATCTTCTAAAAGGGTAGTGGTACTATCTTTTTCATAGACTAATTTTCGTAAGTCTTCTTTACGAATATTGTTAGTGATGGCGTCTCTAATTTTTTGGTCAATTACTAAAACTTCATGTAAGGCGATTCTTCCTTTATATCCGTGATAGCATTCATTACAACCAACAGGGGTATAAATATCTGTAATATCTAAATGTAATACTTGTTTAAAAACGTTTTTTTCATAAGGGGTTGCTTGTCTAGAAGTTCTACATTTTGGACATAACTTTTTTACCAATCTTTGACTAATTACTCCTGTTAGTGCTGAACCTAAAAGGTAACGTTCTACTTCCATATCTAAGAGTCTTTCAATTGTATTTAAGGAATTATTTGTGTGTATAGTTGATAGTACTAAATGCCCTGTAATGGAAGCTCTAACTGCAATACGAGCAGTTTCATCATCACGAATTTCTCCAATCATGATGACATCGGGATCCTGACGAAGAATACTTCTTAAAGCGTTTGCAAAGTTTAGTCCAATTTCACTCATAGTTTGTACTTGATTAATGCCTGAAAGTTTCATTTCAACAGGATCTTCTACAGTGATAATATTTCTTTCTGTGGTATTTAGTATTTGAAGCATAGAGTATACTGTAGTTGATTTTCCTGTTCCTGTTGCTCCTGTAATCAGAATGATTCCATTTGGCTCTTCAATTAATTTTTTTACTTTTAATAAGTTTTTATTTAAAAATCCTAAAGTTTCTAATCCATTCGAACTCATTGTGTAGTCAAGTATACGAATAACGACTTTTTCTCCATAAACAATTGGTAATGTTGAGACACGTAAGTCTAGGCTATCGTTGTTAATTAGATTTTTGATTGCTCCATCTTGAGGAAGACGAGATTCAGTAATGTTCATTCCAGAAATAATTTTTATACGTGTTATTAAAGGGTTTTTGATAGTTTCTGGAACAGTTGCATAATCTATAAGTTCTCCATCTACACGTATACGTACTTTTAAAACAGTTGGAGTAGGGTCAAAGTGAATGTCACTAGCATTTTTATTTGCGGCATCAGTAATCATTTCATTTACTATATCTACAACGGGAAGTTTTTCATAATCAAATTCTTTAAACATAAAATTCACCATATCCTCTTTATTCTTATTAATTATATAATAGATATAAATTTCTTTCAAGAAAAAAAACCTAACGTTTTGTAGGTTTAACGGGCTTGTAAAACGTAGCTTATTAGTGTTGCAAATACGCTTCCTACCATTAAAAGTAGCATTACCCATACAAGTATTTTTCTAGTTCTTTTTTTCATTTTGTTCACCTCTTAATATGTTTTAAATTTATCATATTTTTTTTTATTAGTAAATAGACTTTAGTATGGGTGATTAAATGAAAACAATTTGGACAAGCTTACAAAAACATAAATCCTTGTTAGTATTTTTTAGTATTCTTTTTCTTTTTGGGATTATTACGGGGATTGTTTTTTATTTTAAACAAGATATTTCTTTAAGAAGAGAACTTGAAGAATGTTTAAAAGACTTATTTTCAACGAATGTATTTTCCATGAGAAATATATTCTATCATTTATTTATCTTCTTATGTGTTTGTGTTTTACTTTTTTGCTTTTTGGGGATTCCTTTGTTTGTTTTTGCTCTTTTTTTTGAAGGATTATCTATTGGTTTTGTTATTCCTATTTTCATTTTACTTTTTAAGGTTCGGGCTATGGGATATTTTTTAGTCTATTTTATTTTAGTGAAATTTTTTTATCTTTGTCTTTTGTTTTTCTTTTTTATTAAGATGATTTCTTTTACTAAGACTTATCTTGTTTGTCTAAAAAATAAAAATTATTTGTTTTTGGATAATTTGAAATATATTGTTATTTTTGGGGTTATGTTTTTGGCTAATGACTTGTTTGTATTTTTTGTAGGAAATAAAATTCTTATCTTTCTTTTGAGTTAAATTCTCTTTTTTCTTTTTTTTAAGGATAAAAGTTGCTATAATAGATTTGAATTTAGGTGATAGTATGGCAAAGGTAGTCGTAGGGATGAGTGGTGGAGTTGATTCTGCTGTGAGTGCTTATTTACTTTTAAAAGAAGGATATGAAGTAGAGGGTTTATTTATGCGAAATTGGGATAGTATGATTAATAACGATATAGAAGGAAATCCTCATCTTGGAAATTCTATTTGTCCTCAGGAACAAGATTATAATGATGCATTAGAAACTTGTAGGATATTAGGTATTCCTTTGCATCGAATTGATTTTATTAAAGAATATTGGGAGTATGTGTTTACTTATTTTTTGGAAGAATTGAAAAAAGGGCGTACTCCTAATCCAGATTTATTGTGTAATAAGTATATTAAGTTTGATTTATTTAAAAAAGAAGCTTTACGTTTAGGAGCAGATTATATAGCTACTGGACATTATGCGAATACTAAGGATAGAAAATTATATCGAGGGAAAGATAGAAATAAAGATCAAAGTTATTTTTTGGCTATGGTTAATAAAGAACAGTTGGAGAATGTATTGTTTCCATTGGGAAATTTAGAGAAAAGTGAAGTACGAGATTATGCTTTGAAAGCGGGTTTAAATGTAGCCAGAAAGAAAGATTCTACAGGAATTTGCTTTATTGGAGAGCGAAATTTTCAAGCGTTTATTCAAAATTATTTAACTCCTAATCAAGGGCCTATTTTAAATGTTCAGACTTTAGAGAGAATAGGAACTCATAATGGACTTATGAATTATACAATAGGGCAGAGAAGAAATGTAGGCATTAGTGGGGATGAGGTACGTCACTATGTATGTGGCAAAGATGTAGAAAAAAATATTTTGTATGTTGCTTTTGGAGATAGTGATTATTTGTATAGTGATGCTTGTTTGCTTGAAAATGTTAATTTTATTAGCGATGAAAGGCCAGAAAAATGTACAGCTAAGGTTCGTTATCGCGGAGACGATTACCCAGTTTCTTTAGATTATTTGGAAGATAATTTTATACGTGTACGTTATCCAGAAGGAATAAAATCTGTAACCCCTGGGCAAGCGTGTGTTCTTTATTTAGGAGAAGAATGTTTGGGCTGCGGAATCATTAGTGAAATCTATAAGAATGGTAAAAAGTTATTTTACTTATAACTTTACGTTAATTTACACTTGACAAATAAGTGTTAAATGGTATAATTTAAATGTAAAATCAAGGAGGGTAACATGCATAGATTAAATGAACTACTACAAGAGTTAGGAATTTCAAAGGTTAGGCTTGCTAAATATTTAGGAGTATCTAGACAAATGGTTTATAATTATTTAGAACTAGATGATATAAATAAGTGGCCAAAAGAAAAGAAAATTCTTTTGTTTAAATTACTGGATATTGAAGATGGTGATGATGGAACTATTAATTCGATTAAGGTTACTACAGATTATTTAATGGCTGTAGAATCACGCTTGAATCAAGGTGTTAAATCTTCAAGTGATATGGATAATTATTTTGATTTGAAGGGTCTTAATAAGGATGAACAGACGTTGCTTGCTGATTTAACTTATTTATTAAAGGAAAAATTATTAGATGATGATAAATCGGAAAATTTTTATGCAATTCAATATTTATATCATTTAATGCAATCTATAGATAATGTACCAGAAATTAAATACATTTTTGGATATATGTCAAAAACTACAGGATTTACTAATCCAGAAGATTATAAGTTTGATGAAGACAAGCAATTTATTTTTGAAGGAATTTTGTATTCTGCTTTGACTTTATATAATAATGGTGGAGCGAGTAGAAGTAAACTTGCAGAGAGTCATAAACGTTTTGTTAAAGAAATTGAACAAAAAAATGAAGAAAAATTAAGTCGAACACAACAACTTAATACAATTAAGGTACAGGCGTTAAAAGAACTTGGATATACTGAAATCAATGAAGCAAATGCACAAGAAGTAATTGAAAAAATTGCTGAGATAGAATCTAGAAAGGTTTAAAATTTTTCCTTTCTTTTCTTTTTTTGTGGAAATGCTTCCCTTCTTTATATGCATAGAATAGAGTAGTCTCATATCTTTTTGAAGTTTTTTTATTCTTTTAATTCTGCTATTTCTGTCTGTTTTTTATAGTATTTTTTAGAATATTGAAAATTATAAATTTGTATTACGCTCAAGTTGTCTATTTTTTGTTTGATTTTTGATTTGAAAAAGTAAATTTCATTTAGATTTATAACTCCCCTCTTTTCTTTTAAAAATGGGATAGGGATGGGAAGTAAGAAGCTACTATAAATTATATATCTAAATTAATGCGATAATTTATATTTTATTTATATCATTTATAACGAGAGAGATTTTATTTGTAAGGAAGATTTAAATTAAAAAGAATTGTGTGTAATAAATAGTTTGAATGACAAAAAGAGTTTTAAAAATGATAAAAAAATAAAAGATATAATCTGTAAAATTACTTTAAAATAAGCTTTATAAAAATCAAAATTAATATTTCAGATAATGTATATTATGTTAACTTCAATATTTTGATACATACGTTATATACTTGGTTATTGTGTTGTAATATCTCTTAAATACTCTCTCAAATACATTATGAAATGATAATTTATTAATGGTAAAGATATTTTATAAATGACTATGAGGTTTGTAGTTATATTGAACTTGAAATAGTCTTAACAAGTATGTGCGTTGTATATATTCTATATTACTAATATAATATGATTTATAAAAATAAAAAGGGTTGCTACGTCCCTTCTTTAATATATAATTCTTCTACAAATGTAGAACGTTTTGTTTCATCAATTGGTATAAGTAAATATACATCTTTTTTTGTTCTAGTAAGTGCTACATAAAATATTCTTCTATCTTCAGCATACGGGTATTTTTCATTATAACCTTGGGGCTTAAATAAATTATTTAACCACATTTCTTCTTTAATTGTACAAGGAAAATCTTCATTTGTTACATTTAATAAAATGACTTGATCTGCTCCTAGTCCTTTTGCACTATGAATAGACATCGCGTCGATAATCATATCTTGATGGTCTGTAAATACTACTCTCGTATCTACTCCTTCTATAAAATAATCTTTTTCGAACATTTTGGAAATATGTTTGTTTTTTCGCGCAATAATTAATACGTGATCATGTGGATTTTCATTATAAATTTTGTTTAAAATATTTCTTACAATATCATATTCATTTTTATCATAATGATAAAATTTTAAAGGATTTTTTCTTCTTACCGACGAAAGTAAATTTTTTTTGATTTGAAGTGGATTTTTCATAATAAAATTTCCTGCCCTATCAATTAAATCTTGACTATTCCGATAAGTATTATTTATAAATAATTGTTTAGCTCCCGGGAATAAGCGATTGTATTTTAAGAATAAATCTATTCTAGAACCCGCAAAGGAAAAAATCGTTTGCCAGTCATCTCCTACTGAGGTTACTTTTGCATTTGATAACATAGATATATTTTTTGTAAATTCGTATCGATCAATAGAAATATCTTGGTATTCATCAATGATTAAATATTCATAGTCTAAAAGATTATTAGAGTCTGGAATCTCTGTAATATATTTATTAGCATAGTAAATCATATCGGAAAAATCGATTTTGTTTTTAGGGATAAGTTCATTGGTATAATATTTATACGCTTTTATGAAAAGGTTTGCTTCTAGTGCCATTTCTTCTTTTACTTGACTATCAAATGGAGATTCTTCTATATATTTTTTTATTATTTCTATATAATTGTCTCTTTTTAAATGACTTTTGATGTCTGCAATTAAGTTTAAAATGAAATCAACAAAGCTGTAAAATTCAGCAATTGTGTTATTATTTAGTATTTGGTTATATATTTCATAATTCGTTAATTTATGGAATGGCACATTGTGTTCGATTAGTTTATTTTTTAAATCTTTTAAATAATGAATAGATTTTCCCCACTCTTCTCTTTTATAGTCTAATTCAATATAGTTATTGTTATTTAGCTTATGAAATTCACGTTTCTTCCTACGTATATCTTCATATTTTTTTATATTTTTTTCACTAATGGAACCATTTTCATAAAGAGTAGATAGTCCAAAATATTCAATATATAGTGGTATTCCATTGACTTCGATGGTGAAATCTGGTAAATAAGCTCTTTCTTCTGCGATTTTTTCAGGATATGGTTCTTCATATTTATAGGGAATACCGTGTATAAATAAAAAGTTTGCAATGTTTGCTTCCGCTTTTGAGCGCATGATTTCATTTTTAATACTACGAGGTTTTTCTCCTTTTAGAGCCGCGTTTATACGATAAGCAATGATATTTTCTAAATTTTCGGCGTTTTGTTGTTGTTTTCTGTTTTTATAATCATTAAAATAAGCGTCAAAGCTTGAAAACTTTTGATAGTTTTCTATAAATCCTTTAGAAAACATTTTATTGCCTTGATAATTATATTTTTCGAATGTTTCAACATATTTTGTTAGTAAGTCTTTCTCTTTCCAAACTATATCTTTTAAAAAATTAGTAATAATTTCTTTTTGAACATTTTCAGAAACAGGTTCTAAAGGATTTTTGAATATTTTTCGGATAATTTTCATTCCTAGAGAGTGAAATGTCATAATATCTACAGGAAGGTTAAATTCATATTTTATACGATCTTCTAGTTCTTCAATAGCTTTGTTTGTATAGGATACAACAGCTATTTTAGAAGGATGGATTCCTTTTTTTTCAATAAGATATTTTACTTTTGCTGCCATTGTTGTAGTTTTTCCACTACCCGCTCCTGCTATGATTAAAGAATAATCTTCTTCATTAATTATAGCTTTTCTTTGCTCTTCATCTAAAATTATACTAGAATCGATGTTTTTAAATATGTTATCAAAGTATTCTTTTTCTAATAAGAGTTTTTTATTAATAAAAAAGTCGTTATGAGTTTCAATTTTTAAATATCCATTATTGGCAATTTCTTGAATAATAGGATTTTTGGGATTTTCTTTAAAAAGATGTGCAATTTTTTCTAAAAATGAATTGTATTCTTTCCATGTAATATATTCATCTTTGTTTAGCATTTCGTTAAATTTTTTGGCTATGTTTTCAATTTCTATAATCATAACTTATACCTCTACTCTATAAAAAGTATAACATGATTGGTAATTATTGTAAATTTTCAAAGAATGTATCGAATAATCGTTTAGAATATAAATCATTTGGTAAACTTTCTGGATGCCATTGTATACCTAGAAAGAATTTCTTGTTTTGGGCTTCTATCCCTTCTATTGTTAAGTCTGGTGCTATAGCAGTAATACTTAAATCTGTTGTTGTAATGTGTTCGTTATGTCTACTGTTTACAGGGATTTTATTTGATTTTAGTATTTCTTTTAGTTTACTTTCCGTTTTTATTTTTACTTCATGAACATAATCATTTTTACTTTGATGGTCATGGTTTTTTAGAATTTCAATATCTCCATTGAATGCAAGAGCCATTTCTTGCATACCTAGACAAATTCCTAGTGTAGGCATATCTATTTCATATAAGTATTTTATTATTTCTAAATCAATTTCCTGTTCTTTTGCACCTCCTGGTAGAATAATTCCGTTGCAAATGTTTATTACTGCTTTTACTCTCTTTAATTCAGCAAATTCATTGTTATTAAAATCAATGGGTATGGCAAGAATTTCTACATTGTATTTTCTTAAATAGGAAAGTAAATCGCTTCTAAAAGCATATAGTTCATTTCCACTTTTACTTTGATAATCTCTTAAAATAATCCCAATTTTTTTCATATTTCCTCCCTTAAAAACAAAAATGATTTATAAGTACTAAAATAGTTCCTATAGTTATACCCACATAAAATAATTTTTTTTCTTTGTATTTAATGACTTCAGGATACATCTCATCAATAGATAAAGTAATCATTATTCCTGCCACTAATAAAAGTATAATACTTAGAAAACTTTCTGTTACAAAATCTTTAAAAATTAGGAAAGCAAGTATTGCTCCAAGTGGTTCAGCTAGACCCGATAAAAATGCTTTTTTAATGGCTTTTTTCTTGTTGTGTGTGGAATAATAAATAGGAACTGCTATTGATATTCCTTCAGGGATATTGTGAAGCATGATAGCAATACCAAGTTTGATACCTAAATCCATATTTTGGTAGGCACTTAAAAATGTCGCAATTCCTTCAGGAAAGTTATGAAGCATTAAAGCAAGCATATTTAAGATACCAAGTTTATATAAATTTGTTGTATTATTTTTTTGTTTATTTATTAAAACTATAAAAAGTTTGATTAAAAGTATTCCTATTAAAAATGTTGTTAGTGTAGTTATTAATCCTTTTTCTAAACTTTCACTTGTAAGCGTTAGAAAAGATTCTGGAATTAAATCTGTGATGCTTATCCCTATCATGATAGCTATCGAAAAACTTAGGCAAAAGGCGATAAATTTATTTACATTTTTTTCTTTTATTTTTAAAAATATTACTAAAGCTCCAAGAGTTGTAGATAATCCAGCAATTGTCGATATAAGTAAAGGCATTAAAATTTGCATAGTATTCACCTATTTTATACTATGCGGTATGTTTTCTTTTTATTTATTTAAAATTTTATTAAAGACTTAAAATAGAAAAAGTCTCACTTGGAGACTAATATTGTTATTTTTCTTCTGCTTTAATAAGAATTAATTTTTGATGCTTATTTTCTTCTACATTTTCACCAAAATATTTTTCATAATTCTTTTCTATTTTGTAGTAAGCGTCGCGAAAATTACTTTTCCATTGTTCTCTTGTTTTTTGATCTTCTGATTCATATTTTAGTGACATATTTTCTAAATTATTAATGTCATAAGAAGAATAGTAATTTGCTAATCTTCCTATGCAATCAATAATTCCGCCTTCAAATGTAGGATAAACTAGGAATTCCCCATTTAATTTCATTCCCCAGGCATTATTTCTGTTTCTAGAAGAATAACTTCCTTTTTCTCCTGCTTCTATAAAAGGAAGTGTTAGTGCTATTATTTTCTTCTCATATCCAAATAAATCACTTATTTTTCCTACATAGTTTGTGAATTTATAACCATTGTTTAATACTAATGTTTCAAGGTTATCATGTGGTATAGTTATTATTTCATTTGATAATTTTAAATTTTCTACTGGGCTAGTAAAAACACTAAAATCTATTTTTGATTTTTCTCTTTCTATTTGGATTTCGTAGACAAAAATCATACAAGCCGCTTCAGGGTTTGTTAAGTCATATTTCTCGTTTTTTATTACTTTTGTAAAGCTCTCTTCGTAGTTATTTGTTGCTTCTTTTGCTAAAGCAATTACTTTTTCACTATCTAAATTAAAATAACTACTGTATTCTTCTAAATAAGCATTCATTTCTAGTATTTTTTTCATTTTGGCTAATTGTTCTTCTATTTCTTTTGAATGTAATGTATCGTTACCATTTTGGGTCAAATTTTGTGAAATTTTTTGGTATACTTCTTGCATTTTGTAATTAGTATCAATTGCTGTTTCAAGTGCCTCAATATTTAATTCTAATTCAGTAGGAGAGTGTTTTTCAGCAGTTAATAAGGATGAAGTCATTAAACTTAATAAAAGGATATAGAAGCTTTTTTTATAAGAAATACTTTTGGATTTTAAAAATTCGTCTGCTTTTTTTTCAAATTGTTTTTCGTAAATACTATCTATTATGAAAGTTTCACTTTTTAGAGTAGATTTATGATCTACTCTAGTTATAGTATCCATACTATAACTAGTTAAAGGATGTTTATATTGTTTAGATTTATTTTCTATATTTTTCATTTGTTTTAAAAGTAGTTTTTGCTTTAAAGTATAGTTTTTATTCATAATAAAAATCCCCCTTCTTTTTTGCGCAATCTTTTCATACATTACCACATTTATTATAATGATGTCAATATAAAATTTTTACAAAAATATCCCCAATAATTTCCAAAAATATTCTTTTTTCTTTTGTATTAATTTATTTAATGAGGTACATAATACTAATGGGAGGTAAAAAGATTATGGAAAAAAATAATAATAGTAATGCTCGTAATAGTAGAAATTCTAATAGTAATTCTAGAAATAATAGAAAAAATAATCAAAAACAAGAAAATTCTAGAAATAATAGAAAATCTAGTAGAAACGAACAAAGTCGTTAATTATACATTTAACGAATACTTAAATTCTCCTATCTATACGATATAGTATAGATGTCTTATGTCCAGTGTTTTCACTGGACTTTTTTGTTTTGGAAATAAAAAAGGAAATTTCTTTTTTTATTCTTCTTTTTTAGCTCTTGGATGATTTTCATAATCACTTTTTAATTTTTCACTTACTAGATGGGTATAAATTTCTGTAGTTGAAATATCACTATGTCCTAGTAGTTCTTGAATAATTCTTAAATCTGCACCATTTGTAAGTAAGTGGGTTGCATAAGAGTGTCTAAGTGTATGAGGACTTATTTCTTTTTCTATTCCTTGTTCTCTTGCAATTCTTTTTAAATTCTTAAAGAAACCTTGCCTTGATATGGGATTGCCAAAGTTATTGATAAATAAATATTCGCTATCTTTTTGCTTTAAGAGACTGTTGCGATATTCTTCTATATAAATTCTTAGGTACTTTTCAGCCATTGTACTTATTGGACTTAAACGATCTTTGCTTCCCTTTCCTGTAACACGAATCATATCTTCTTCTAAGTTAATGCTACTTAATTTTAAATTAATTAGTTCGCTTACACGTGTGCCAGTTGCATATAAAAGCTCTAACATAGCTTTGTTTCTATAATCTAGTGGCGTATTTAATTGTATATCTAGGAGTTTATTGATTTCTTCTTCGGTTAGATAATTTGGTAGTTTTTGGCTTATTTTAGGAGATTTGATGGTCTCGCAGGGGTTGTAGTCAATTAAGTCTTCTCCGACTAAAAATTGGTAAAAGTTTTTTACTACTGTTAAGTAATGTGCCCTACTTTTTTCGGCCATATTGTCATTAAATTTTAGGTATTTTTCGATATCTTCTCTTTTTAGGTCTTTGATACTTTTAGGAGTGATAAATTCTTCAAAACGATTTAAGTTATCTTGATAAGAAGCAAGCGTATTTTTGGATAGCTTTCGTTCAAAACGGAGAGAGTCTAAGTATTTTTCATAGTATTCTTGGTTAGTCATACATTCACTATCCTCGTATAATCAATCTTATAGAAATTATTAATCTATTAGTTTGATTCTTTCTATTTATATTTTTTGAGTTTATAATAACTCTTGCCTGTGGATTTGTTTCTACGCTCCTACAGCTTTGACTGTTTAGAAAGGCTCTTACCACAGACTTTTTATTTTAATTGTTGATTAGTTAGTTAACGCATTGACGTTTTATAGGTTCAGCGAGGTTACAAGATAGAAAGCTTTTGTGGCAAACATACAGGCATTAAAAACTAACCAAGGAGGTGCATGTATATGATATATGTTGGAATAGATATATCAAAATACAAACACGATTGTTTCATCTGTAAAGATACAGGTGAAGTTATTGTAGAAAATTTATCTTTTGATAACAACAAAAAAGGATTTCAACAGTTCTTAGACTTACTGAAACCCTATGACAATTCTAATGTCCATATTGGTCTCGAAGCCACTGGACATTATGGTTTGAATTTGAAATTATTCCTAGAAAAGAATAATTATAGTTTTATGGAATTTAATCCTCTTTTAGTAAAAGAATTTTATAAATCTTTATCTTTAAGAAAGACTAAAACTGATAAAGTTGATGCAACTGTAATTGCAAGGAAACTTATGTCAGTTCCATATAAACCAAATTCAAGCTTATTCTATCATAAATATTCCATTAAGTCACTTACAAGATTAAGAGAAACTTTAGTGAAACAAAGAAGTAAATACAAAGTTCAATTAACAAATATATTGGATATGATTTTTCCTGAATTTAAACCATTTTTTAGTAATTCTTTTGGTATTACTTCTCTTTATATTTAGAGAAATATAAAACTCCTGAAAAGATTGCTAACATAAGAGATTTTGACTCTTTAAGTAAAATATCTCGTGGTAAATTTACTTATGCCAAATTTGTTAAATTAAAAGACTTAGCTAAAAATACAATTGGAGAATCCAATGATATTTTTGAACTTGAATTATCTTCTATTCTTAATCTTTATAAAAGCATTGATGAACAAATTAACCTTATAGATAAACAAATTTCTACAATTATCAAAGAACTTAATCCACCAACTCTTTCTATTCCTGGAATTGGTGTAATTACTTGTGCTTCAATCCTAAGTGAATTTGGAGACATTTCTAAATTTTCTAATCCAAGTAAAATGCTATCTTTTGCTGGTTTAGAGCCTGGGATCATAGAATCGGGTACTATGTCTTCCAAAGGTAAAATGGTGAAGCGTGGTTCTGGATATTTAAGATATTCATTAATGAATGTAGCTCTTACTGTCATTAGATTATGACTATTACCATAAGAAAATATCTGAAGGTAAATGTCATAGAGTTGCTTTATCTCATGTTTGTAAGAAACTTATTAGAGTTATTTTCAT
>CAQBKK010000019.1 GCA_948760655.1 uncultured Bacilli bacterium
ACGATTTAAAAACAGAATTAGTAAAAAAAGACATTGAATTTAACCCACAACTAGAAATCGTCGAAAACTTAAACAAAGGAACATTTACAACAAATGATTTGAGTGATACAAGTTACATAAAAAAATTAGGCCATCCCACCTATGCATTAAAAGAAGAAATAGAAAAAGAAATAAAAACCAAATTTAATGAAACCAGTGACATTTTAGATGATTGTGAATGGAAAAAGGAAGAAACAGAAGACTACCTTTTGTATGCAATGTTAAAAAAAGAATTTACGTATCCAAAAGAATTCACAGCGTTAAAAACAGGCAAATTTAAAAATACCGAAAATGTATCTTACTTTGGTATAGATAGTGCAACAGACGAATCCGTTTACAAGCAAGTAGAAGTACTTTATTATAACAATTCTTCTGATTTCGCTATAAAACTACGAACACAAGAAAACGAAGAAATTATTTTGAGTCGTGGCAATACGGAAAATACCTTTAAAGCTATTTATGAAGAAATAGAAAAGAAAAGTACCCAATACCAAAAATCCAAAAGCTTTCAAAAAGGCGATACTTTAAAAATTCCTTACTTAAATCTAAAAATAAAAAAAGAATTTACAGAACTTGAAAACAAAGACTTTTACTTTGCAAATGGCAAAAAATACTATATAGACAAAGCATTACAAACCATATCTTTAGAATTAAATGAACGTGGGGGAAAAATCAAAAGTGAAGCAGGAATGGAAGTGAACAAATTTAGTGCGTTAGAAAGTAGTTCTAGAATGTTTCACTTTGATGATGAATTCGTATTCTTTTTAAAAGAAAAAGACAAAAATCTTCCTTACTTTGCAACAAAAATAACAGACATAGAAAAATTCAATTAAACATTTCTTTAGAACAAAGATTTGTTTTTTCTTTTTAGTCACTATAAAATAAGAAGAAAGTGTTATAATAAACAATAGGATAAATTGAAAATAAAAATAGGAGGAATTTATGAAACAAAAATTAAGTTTAGATAGTTATCGTTTTATGGTAGCATTATTAATAGTAGCCATCCATATCTATCCACTCACATCCATTAGTGAAAATGTAGACTTTGCATTCTCTAGGATTTTTGCTCGTATAGCAGTACCCATCTTTTTAATGATAACAGGATATTTTGTTTTGGAAAAATCGTTGGAAGACAAAAAAGTGCTAAAAAAATATACATGGAAAATAGCAAAAATTTATGTGCTAAGTATGTTGATTTATTTCCCATTAAATATCTACAATCATTATTTTTCTAATAATAATTTTCTAATGATTTTAAAAGATATTTTATGGAATGGAACATTTTACCATTTGTGGTATTTTCCAGCTTTACTCTTAGGAATTTGGATAACCTACTATTTATTAAAAATAAAAAACAAAACCATCAAAATAAGTAGTTTCCTTTTATTATATTTACTAGGATTACTAGGAGATAGTTACTATGGCTTTACCGAAAATATACCCGTATTACATTCATTCTATACTCATATCTTTCAAATATTCGATTACACAAGAAATGGATTGTTTTATGTACCTATCTTTTTAGGAATTGGTTATAAAGTAGCAAACGAAAAGAACACAAAAGAATCATCTATCTATTTGCCTTTTCTTTTCTTATTACTTATGTTAGTAGAAGGAATAATTTTACACCATTTTGGGTTACAAAGGCATAGTAGTATGTATCTATTTTTAATTCCTGTTTCCTATTATTTATTTCAAATTCTTATCAGGTCTAAAGAAAAATCAAATAAAAAACTTCGCAATTTAGCAACTGGAATATATATTATGCATCCTTGGTTTATTGTAATCATTCGCGTGCTTGCCAAAATAATCTATTTAGAAAATATTTTAGTAGAAAATAGTATTCTAAATTATTGTGCAGTTGTAGTGGCAACACTTTGTTTTTTACTAATAATAGAAAAAATAAGAGAAACAATACTGCAAAAAAAATAAAAGAAAGAAGTAGAGAAGTATGAAAAATTTACAAAAAACAAAATCTTTAATTCTCTATAATATAGGAACACTTATCGTTTTTGAAAGTTTATATAAAATATTATCGTTGTTGATATTTACACCCTTATTTTTTAAAATCTTTGATCTTATTATGAAAGCAACAGGATATAAATACTTAACACTTGAAAATTTACTATCCTTTCTAATAAATCCATTAACGCTTTTTTTATTACTCTTTTTCCTTATTCTATTACTAGGCTATACCATGTTTGATATTACGACCATCATTGTAATTTTTGATGCCTCCTACCATAAAAGAAAGATAAAAGTACCAGATGCAATTAGAATATCCCTAAAAAAAATCATCCGCCTTATACATCCTAAAAACTGGCTACTATTCTTTTTCGTCTTATTTTTAATCCCCATTTTAAATTTAGGGGTAGCATCCAACTACATTACAACACTAAAAATTCCCGAATACATTTTAGAATTTATTTTACAAAATAAAACGTTATTGGGAATAACTATCTTATTAATTTCATTTGGTATTATCCTGTTATTTCGTTTTATATATACCTTACATTATTTTGTTTTAGAAGAAGTAACCGTAAAAGAAGCCAGAAAGAGAAGTAAAAATCTAGGGCGAAAAAAACATTGGAAAGACTTCATAACCTTATTAGGAATTCAAGGCATAATAACAATAATTTATCTTCTATTGATTGGAGTAGGTATACTTATCATTCTTTTTTTCAATAAAATATTTGTAAGTATTTTACTTTTAAAAAGCATTGCCACAACCATTATAGGAATATTTATTGCTATTTCTTTCATCATCTTTACCCTTTTGGCTACACCTACAGGATATGCAGTTTTAAGTGTATTATATTATTTACATAAAAGAGATAGAAAAGAACCTATTTATGAGACAAAAGAAAAAGAAAATAGTAAAGACCAAAAACTAAACAAAGGAATAAAAATTCTTATTTTTACGAGTATCGTTTTAGCTCTTATAGGAGGAACAATTTTTACGTATGGACTTTATAATGGAACCTACAATTTGAATATTGAACACACAAGAATGGTAGAAGTAACTGCCCATAGAGGATTATCCAAAGAATATCCAGAAAATACTATGAAAGCATTTATAGGGGCTAAAAATGCACTAGCAGATTTCATAGAATTGGACGTGCAACAAACAAAAGATAAAAAATTAATAGTAATGCATGATTCTAGTTTTAAAAGGACAACAGGAGTGGATAAAAAAACGTGGGAACTAGATTATGAAGAAGTAAAAACTTTAGATGCAGGGAGCTTTTTTAGTGAAGAGTATAAAGAAGAAAAAATTCCATTACTAGAAGAAGTAATTATTTTTGCAAAAGAGAATAATATCAGACTCAATATTGAATTAAAACCTACTGGTCATGAAATAGATTTAGAAAAAAGTGTGATTGATTTAATTCACAAGTATAATTTTGAAGAAAGATGTATCGTAACTTCAGGGCATTATGAAACGTTAACCAAAATAAAAGAATTAGATAAAGAGATAAAAACAGGATATGTTATGACACTTGCTTATGGAAATATGGAAGAATTTGTAAATGCAGATGCATTTAGCATCGAGGCGACAAGTATCACAAAATCACTTGTAACAGAAATTCATAAAGAAGGAAAAGAAATTTATGCTTGGACTTTGAATACGAAAGAAAATATAGAAAAAATGATTGAATTACGAGTAGACAATATTATTACAGACAATGTAACTCTTGCAAAAGATACGATTTTTGAAAGCAATACAAGCAATTTAATCAATGAATTCATTAGATTTGTAGAAGAAATATGCAGGTAAAGAAACAATTTGCAAAGAAGTAGATTGTTTTTTCGTTTAAAAATTATGATTGACAAGAAGTTTAAAGAGAAGATATAATAACAGCTACTTAAAACGAGGGGGTTTTTATGAAAGAAAAAATAAAAAAAGTAATGAAGTATGGTTTACAATTTTTAGTTATCGTAGTAGTAGGGATATTAGTTACAAAAATGTTTATTTTTATGTTAAAAGTATCTTTCTTTTTATTTAAAATAGAATTAGTATTAGCTGGAATAGCAACAATAGGCTATGGAGTAAAAGTAGTAGTAGAACAAATAAAATCAGTAGTGAATATAAAAAAGAGAATGAAAGCATTTATAAGAAAGATTCCGAAATCTGAAAAATTTGATAAAGAAAGGGATTATGCAACGAATCGTATAGAAACCACTTCTTTAATAAAAGATAATAATGGAAATGAGGTTTATGTAGAGGAATGGGTACCAATTGATTTAGAAGAGTTGAAAAAAGAAGAAACTGGAAAATCTCATGAAACCTTAATTATAAGTTATGAAGATATAAAACATAAAATAGAGACAATGCAATATGATTATGAGGAATTAGAAAAAAAGAAAATGGAATTAATTAAGCTTTCTTTTGATTTACAAGATATAGCTACAAAAAATAATTTATTCTGTGGAGTTTATACAAAAGAATTACTTAAAAATAAAAAAGAAATCTATAAAAGAATTAAAACATACAATCAAAATAAACCAGAAGAGGTTGTATTAAAAAGAACAAGATAGATTTTAAATGAATTTATTTTTGGGTTAAGAGAAACACTATAAAGTTAGTTCTTATTAAATAAGTATGATTATTTCCTACAAATAGGTGTTTTATAATTGGTGAGAACAGAAAAAAATTGTATTGAATGTCTAAAGATATAAGGAACTTTGTTTTAACCTCAATTTGCAATTTTTAATATTTTGTGTATAATAGAGAAGGAAAAAGAAAAAAATGTAATCTTTTGGCGAAAGATTATGGGGAGGAAATTATGAAGAAAAAAATCGTTACAATAGCTTTACTTCTGCTTATGTTCATTCCATTTCAAGTAAAAGCAGCAGAGCAATCAATGAATTTAGAAGAGACTTTAAAAGATGCTAATCTTACAGCAGATTTATCAAACTACAAAGAAAATGACAACCAAGCTATTATTTATTTATTTAGAGGATCATCTTGTGGATATTGTCATAGTTTTTTAGAATATCTAATAAGTATTTTACCAGAATATGGACAATATTTTAAACTTGTTTCTTATGAAGTCTGGGGAAATTCTGACAATTCAAAATTAATGAAAAATGTAGGGGATTTTCTAGGAGAATCTGTTTCTGGTGTACCATACATTGTTATTGGGGATAAGACGTTTGTTGGGTATACAAGTTCTTATAATGAACAAATAAAATCTGCAATTATGGAACAATACAATAGTAAAAATAGCTATGATGTTATGAAAGAAATGAAAAAAGAAGAAAAGAAAAGTTCAGGTGGAAGTGCTGTTTCTATCATTTGGAATTTAGTATTTGTAGCAGTTGGAACAGGTGTTATCATTTTATATGAAGATTCTAAACATAAAAATTTATTAAAACAAATGAATGAACTAAAAGAAATGTTAGGCAAAACTACAAAAGAAAATGGAGAAGTAAAGAATAATAAAAGTAAAAAAGGAAATAAAAAATAGGTTGAAAAATCTATTTTTTTTAATAGAGGTGAGATTTTATGATCTTAAATATAAGTGGAAGAACTGATATAATTGCTTTTTATCCAGAGTGGTTTAAAAATCGCTATAAAGAAGGGTATGTTGATGTTAGAAATCCATTTCATCCTAAACTTGTAAGTCGTATCTTTTTTAAAGATGTAGATGCCATTTTATTCTGTACTAAAAATCCATTGCCTATTATAGATTTTTTAGAAAAAATAGAGGAACCCATAATATTTCAAATTACTTTAACACCTTATAAAGAGGATATTGAACCTTTTGTCCCTCTAAAAAATAAAGTAATTGAAGGTATTAAGAAAGTGGTAGAAAAAATAGGGTCAGAATATGTATATGTACGATATGATCCAATCTTTTTAAGCGAAAAATACAATATAGAATACCACCAAAAAGCTTTTGAACGAATATGTACATTATTAGATGGTTATATCAAACATATTATTGTTTCTTTTATTGATGACTATAAAAATGTTCGTAAAAATAAAGATATACTTAGATATAGAGAGTTTTTAGAAGAAGATTATAAAAGAATAGGTAAGAGTTTTTCAAAAAGTGCTAGAAAACACAATATAACGGTTCAAACTTGTTTTGAAGAAAGAAACTTAGTAGAGTATGGTTTTACAAAAGGAGAATGTATCTCCCATGAACTTGCTTATAAATTAACAGGAAAAACTTATAAAAATTGGAAAGCTAGGAAAGAAGGAAAATGTAATTGTGTTGAAATGGTAGACATTGGAGCTTATAATACTTGCAAGCATTTTTGTAAATATTGTTATGCAAATTTTGATGAAAAAAGAGTAGAAAAGAATCATAAGCAACATGACCCAACATCATCTCTTTTAATTGGACATTTAAAAGAGGATGATACAATAAAGGAAAGAAAAAAATAAGGAGGAAAACATGGAACTCATTCAAGTAGGAGAAAAAACATATTACATAAAAAATCCAACAAATATAGGTATTTATAGGATCAATGAAAAAGAAGTCTATTTAATAGATGCTGGAAATGATAAAGATACTGGAAAAAAGATTTTAAAAATAATTGAAGAACAAGGTTGGCATGTTAAGGGAATTTTACTCACGCATTCCCATGCCGATCACATAGGTGGAGCAAAAATAATACAAGAACGTACACAATGCTCCGTTTATGCTTATGATGTAGAAACCAGTTTCACAAAATATCCAATATTAGAGCCATCTTTACTTTATGGAGGCCATCCATTTAAAGCTTTGCAAAATAAATTTTTACTCGCTAAAGGAACCCGTGTTATAGAGATAGATAATAATTTGCCAAAAGGTATAGAAATGATTTCCTTAAAAGGTCACTTCTTTTCTATGGTTGGTTTTAAAACTAATGACAATATTTACTTTTTAGGAGATTCTATTTTTAGTGAAGAAACTATAAATAAGTACCATTTATTTTATATCTATGATGTGAAAGAATATCTAAATACCTTAGATTTTTTAAATACTTTAGAGGGAAATCTTTATATTCCATCACATGTGGAAGCAACGGAAAATATTCAGAAAATAATAAAAAACAATCAAGACAAAATAGAAGAAATTATTAATAAAATTTTAAAAGCTTGTGAAAAAGAAAATACATTTGAAATGATTTTAAAAAGTATATTTACTGAATACAATCTAACAATGAATGAAAATCAATATGTTTTAATTGGCAGTACAATAAAATCCTATCTTTCTTATCTTTGTGATGAAGGAAAAGTATTGTATTCTTTCAAAGAAAATCAAATGTTTTGGAAGAAAAAAGAGTAAGAGTTATAAAAAAAGTATAATTCTTTTTTTGTATTGTATTTTTGTGGTGGTGCATAATAATGTAAAAAGAGATGGGCGTAGATAAAATGCAAACAATAAGAAAGAAAAATAAAATTCTTTGGGGGATTGCTTTTCTTTGTTTCTGTATTTTTTTAGTATTTTCTAAAATTATTTTTACCAAATGGATATGGGTAGTAGATACCTTTATTTATAAATGGATGTCTAGGATGCAAAATGATTTACTCACTTTTTTTATGAAATATGTAACGTATTTAAGCAGTTCTCTTTTTATACTTCTATTAACCATTCTATTATTAATTATAATAAAAGACAAAAAGAAAAAAATTGGCATCCTTCTAAATCTTAGTGGAATTGTTTTCTTAAATCAAATCTTGAAACGAATTTTAAAACGACCAAGACCTGCTGTTTCTTTAATTCCAATCAGTGGGTATAGTTTCCCCTCAGGACATGCGATGGTAAGTTTAGCATTCTATGGGTTTCTAGCTATTTTATTACTAAAAGCATGTACATCTAAAAAAAGAAAAAAAATAATCCAAATAGGAACGACTTTACTTATAGTATTGATTGGTTTCAGTCGAATTTACTTAGGAGTGCATTACGCATCAGATGTAATTGCAGGATTCTTTGGAGCTACTTGTTATTTACTACTTTTTAATAAAGCTTATAATACATTTAAATGGAAATTCAATTGTTTAAAATTAATGAATAGTTTTAAATATGCCTGGAAAGGAATTTTTTCTGCATTTCAATCAGAACGAAATATGAAAATTCATGTAAGTGTTATGTGTTTAGTTATTCTCTTCGGAGCGATATTAAAAATAACTCTAACCGAGTGGGTCATTTGTATATTTTGCTTTTCTTTAGTCATTGGTAGTGAAATGCTGAATACAGCGATAGAAACAGTAGTAGATATTGCTATGCCAGAAAAAAATAAGAATGCAAAACTCGCAAAAGACATTGCTGCTGGAAGTGTTCTTGTTTTTGCTATGGCAAGTTTAATCATTGGTATTCTTATTTTTTTACCAAAATTTTTAGTTTTTATAATGTAAAGTAGGTAAGAGGAAACACGTAAATAAAAAGAGTTATGTTATACTAAATACAAAAGAATAGGAGAAATAGAAAATGGATTTAAAAAAATTATTTGGATACGAAAACAAAGTGGTTGTCATTACAGGGGCAGCAAGTGGAATGAGTCGTTCTGCTACAGAGTTATTAATCGAGTTAGGAGCAAGTGTATATGCTATTGATAAAAATCCTATAGATTTACCTGTTAAAAAATCTTTTCAAGTGGATTTAAGTAGTAAAGAAGAAATAGATAAAGTAATAGAAGAATTACCAGAAAAAATAGACGCACTATTTTTATGTCATGGAATAGCTGCTTTTCCTGGTAACGAGTTATTAGTACAAAAAGTAAATTTTTATAGTCAAAAATACATGACAGAACAACTACTAGATAGAATAACAGATCAAGGTTCAGTTACCTTTATTTCCTCTGTTGGAGGTTTTGGCTGGCAATCTGTCTATAAAGAAGCAGTAGAATTAATCGATTTACCTGATTGGGAAAGTGCGATGGAATGGTACGAAAATCATCCAAAATTAATTGAAAGTTCTTATGTGTTTGCTAAACAATGTTTAGAAAGTTATGTCACATATAAATGTATGAGTAAAGAATTTATAAATCGAAAAATTCGTTTGAATGCGATTAATCCTGGAGACACTATAACAGGTCTTACTAGTGACTTTAACAAGAGTACAAGCCCGAATGGAAACGAAGAAGAAGGAGCCACTATGATTGAAAATATTTTCTTGAAATCTTGGAATGGCTATGCTGCAGAGCCTAAAGATATGGGATATCCATTGGTAGTGATTGGAAGTGCTATTTGTTCTTATATGTCTGGACAATTAATCTATATTGATTATGGTTTAACTTCTTCTTGGACGAGTATGGCTTTATTAAATGAAAAAGAAAAATCTATTGAAGAAATATCAGGAGAGGCAAATCATTAGAGAGTCTGAAAAATACTTTCTTTTTTTGACAATTTCAAAAGTACAACTTTAGACTTTTTCGAAATTGATGACAAATTTGTGATAAAATTTAATAGAAATTGGAAAGGAGGAAAGGTATGGGATTCGCAAGCTGTGGACAAATTGGAAATATAAATCCTTCAAAACCAGTAAAACTCAAATTAAAAGTTACCGATTATGTATTTACGTATCAAAATAAAGACTTAACAAATGCTTATTTAGAATATTCTTTCGATCAAGTAAAAAATGTCACTTACCTAGATGGAAAATTTGCGGAAGAAACATTCTCTCCCCTCATTTGTTTTGAACTCAATGGAGTAGACGAATTATTTAATACTATAACATTTTCGTTTATGGTACATTATGATGAAGAAAGCATAAATAAACTAAATGAAAATCCTACCAAAATAAATCATCATATTATAGACAGTGAAATGTATTTAAGTACCTCTTATGAAAAAACAAATGGCCCATTAACCGTTGATTTAGAAGAGAGTATGTACCATGATACAGCAAACTTTTTTGTAGCAAAGATAAAAGATAAAAAATATATATTTAAAGGATCTATTCCTAGTGAAACTATTTTTTTCTGGTTTCAAATTGATTTTTTCTAAAAAGTTTATATCCAAATGACAAAAAATTTTTTTCTACAATGAATCTTTAACGATTCCTTTTTTTGTGATATACTTTTTTAAAGTAGAAGGAGTCAAAATATGGCAAGAAGGTATAAGAAAACAAGTCCTCAAAATTTAGTATTTACATTTATTATTTTGCTAGGAATTGGAATAGCAGGGTTTTATCAAAATAAAGAAGAAAAAGAAAACATTCCTTCCTATACATTAGAAAGTATACCTGATTATTCTGGAGTTTCTTATGTAGTATTAAATGAGAATCATCCCACTTTTACTGAAAAGGATTATATAACTAATTCTTATGAATTTTATAGCGAATTAGATGTTTTAGGCAGATGTGGTTTTGCCATGGCAAGTATAGGTGTTGATTTGATGCCTACAGAAGAACGGGGAAGTATTGGAATGATTAAACCAAGTGGTTGGCATACTATAAGATATGATCATATCGATGGAAAATATTTGTATAATAGATGCCATCTTATCGGGTATCAACTAACAGGAGAAAATGCCAATGAAAAAAATTTGATTACTTGTACACGAAGTATGAATACAAAAGGGATGCTTCCTTTTGAAAATCAAGTTACTGATTATATAAAAGAAACGCATAATCATGTATTATATCGAGTTACTCCTATTTATATAGAAGATAATTTAGTAGCGAGTGGAGTTGTAATGGAAGCCTATTCAATAGAAGATCAAGGAAAAGGAGTTCAATTTCATGTATATGTTTATAATGTAGAAAAGGGCGTAGAAATTGATTATAAAACAGGAGAAAGTAAGTTGTTGAATGATTTTACAAAATAATTGTAAATAAAATGAATCTATTTCAATAGGGCAAAACCAAAGTATGTTATTATATAATTAAAGTAGATAAAAGGAGTAAAGTATGAAAATTGAATTTATGATTGCAAATAAAACCCATGTTCAGGGAATTGTTTCCTTATGTAACGAAGTATTTGAAGAAAATACGAAATATGAAGAAGCAGAAAAAATATTTAGTGAGAATGAATTAGATAAAAATTCGATTTATTTAATAGGAGTTGCAGATGGAAAAATAATTGCCCATACAAGAATAGCTATTATCCCTACTATGTTTGATGGAATGGAAAAGTATGCTATCTTAAATCATGTTTGTGTAAAACCAGAATATAGAAAGCATCATATCGCAACCTATATGTTAGAAGAAGTAAAAAAAATTTGTATAGAAAAGGGTTGTATTGCAATGAAATTATGGAGTAGAAATTTTAGAATTCCAGCACATACATGTTATAGAAAATTTGGTTTTGTCTCTGATGATGCAACATTTTTTAGTTATAATTTAAAATAAAAAATTAAGAATAGAAGGAGTGGAGTAGGTATGAAAATAACCAATGTTTATATAGGTGGTTGGTTTCAAAGAACCATGTTACAATTAACTGAAATTTATGATTTTTTAAGATTAAAAAGTTCAAAATTAAATCTTGAACAGGAAAAATTAAATGAATTACATAAAAATTTAGGAATAGGTAAAATTGTTTATGGGGTTTCGGGAGAAGAATATATTGAATTTACTACAGCTCACGATATAGCCGTAAAAATATATGAAGATGGGTTAATTGCCTTAAACAACCGAAAAGTTTCCGAAGACACTTTGTTTGCTGATATTGATAAAGTAACAGACTATTATGAAAATAAATTATCTCCAGCAATTAATTATCTTTTTAGTTTAGGAGCACCTGTACCTAAGGAACTTGCCAATATTGAAACGGTTTATCCATATTTTATTGTATGTGAGAATGTAACTAAAGAGGATATATCTGTGTTATTATCACGTACCGAAAAGCAAAAATATTTTGAATTTAGTAATCAAAAATATGATGTTGTAAGAGGAGATAAATATTACTTTATTAATAATAAAAAACAGTCTTTAGAAAAAATAGAAAAATATATTGAAGAACAAATTTTTATTCGTGAATTCAAAGGACAACTTCATCGCTATTTAAATTTACATCGTGTTATTTGGGAGAAAATTGATGCTGTAAAAGAAAATATAAATGTTAAAGGAGCAGATATTGTAAAATTTAATTCCACTTTGGAAGGGTATGCTAAGACTATAAATTTGATAGATGGACGTATTAACCAAATGGGAACCTACATTGGTACACGTGAGAGAATAGCTAAAGGCGATGCTGAGCTTACAGAATTTTTGGCTATTTCAGGCTATCGTTTTGAAACATTAAAAGATACTCTTGATTATATTAAATATTTATGGGATATGACACAGACATATGTTTCTTCCGCTCAGAAATTATTCTCTAGTTTGAAATCGGATGTTGCTAATAAATCTATTAATAGTTTAACCATTGTTACTAGTATGAGTGCTGGAGCTTCAATTATTGGATTACTTACCAAATCAGAACCAAAATTTACAATGTTTGGAGTTATTTACTTCTTTATTCTAGCATTTATTGGATGGGCTTCCACTTCTCTTTTAGGATTTATTTCCAAAAATAGAAAATATGAAGTAGCGGATATTTCTTATGATAAAAATATAGATAAAGAAGAAGAGAAAGAGAGCAAGTAACAAAGCTTTCTTTTTTCGTGTTATAATGGAACTTGAGATGATGTTATGAAAAAAGAATTACTTTCGCCAGTTGGAAATTTTGAGAGTCTAAAACAAGCTATTCATAATGGTGCTGATGCGGTTTATTTAGGTGGGAAAAAATTTGGAGCACGTGCTTTCGCAGATAATTTTACGGAAGAGGAAATGATAGAAGCTATCAAATATTGTCATTTGTATGATGTTAAGATTTATGTGACTGTAAATACAATTATTTATGAAAGGGAATTAGAAGAATGTCTAAATTATATACGCTTTCTTCATCAAAATAATGTCGATGCCATCATTATGCAAGATATAGGGTTAATAAACTTGACACGAGAAAAATTTCCTAATTTAGAAATCCATGCTTCCACCCAAATGCATAACCATAACAAAGAACAATTGAAGTTTTTAGAAGAATTAGGCATTAAAAGAGTAGTACTAGCAAGAGAACTTACTTTAGAAGAAATAAAAATGTTGGGAACCAATTTAGAAATGGAAGTATTCATTCATGGAGCACTTTGTATTTCCTATTCAGGACAATGCTTGTTTAGTAGTTTAATTATGGAGCGAAGTGGCAATCGTGGTGCTTGTGCAGGTATTTGCAGACTGCCTTTTACTCTTTTAAAAAATAATACCGAAATCCCTACCAATGGTAATTTTTTATTAAGTCCAAAGGAATTTAGTACATTCGATCATTTCAAAGAAATTATGGAATCCAATATCTATTCACTAAAAATCGAAGGAAGAATGAAAAGTCCAGCGTATGTAGGATTTATTACCAAACTTTATCGTACTTTAATGGATAATTATAACGAAAACAAACAAATGCTAATTACAGAAGGACAAAGAAAAAATCTCGCCGTTTTATTTAATCGCGGATTTACAAAAGGTCATATGTTTCATGCTAAAAATGAAGAGTTAATGAATAGCAAAACCTCCAATCACCAAGGCATTCCGATTGGAGAAGTACTAGAGATTACAAAAGACAAAATAAAGATTTCTTTAACGGATGACTTAAATCAGGAAGATGGTATTCGTTTTTCTTGTGAAGACAAGGGAATGATAGTTAACTTTTTATACAATGAAAAAGGATTGCTTACTAAAGCTGTTCCTAAACATTCTATTTGTTATGTAGATAATAAAATTGGTTTAAAAAGCAAAGGAAAAGTTTTAAAAACGATAGATAGTGTCCTTATAAATGCATTAGAAAAACTAGAAGAAAAAAAGATTCCTATTTTTTGTAAGGTTATTGCTAAAATTGGGTATCCTTTAGAAATTGTACTAAACGATGGAGAAAATGAGATTATAAAAAAAGGTAAGATTGTTGAACAAGCTTTAAATAGGGATACAACAGAAGGTGTGATAAAAGAAAAAGTAGATAGTCTAGGGAATACCCCTTTTATTCTTACTGATTTAAAAATAGAAAAAGGGAAAAATATATTTATTCCTATGAGTGAACTAAAAAAGTTGCGCCAAGAAGGAATACAAAACTTGCAAGAAAGAAGAGAAAATGTTGTTCCTCATCCCTTCCTTGAAAAAGAAATAAAAAAAGAGAAAAGAATAAAAGAAGAGAAAGAGAGAAAGTTTTATCTAAATGTGCTCGTTCGAAATGAAGAACAACTAAAAACTTGTTTGGAAGAAAAGATAGATAATATTTATGTAACAGAAGAAGATCTTTATGAAAAGTACAAAAATAATAAAAATATTTATCTACGTTTAAGTAGAGTTCAAACCAACTTCAAAGATAGGAAAGAAGAAAACCTATTAGTAGGAGAGTCTGGTGCTTTTTATAAGTATAGTAAAAATAACCATGTCCTAACCGATTATTATTTCAATGTTGTAAATAGTGCTTTTTGTAACTTTTTAATTGAAAATCATGCAAAACGGGTAACTTTATCCATAGAAAACAAAACAAACACACTAGAAGAAATGATGAAAAATATGGAAGTCAAAGAAAAAGTAGAAGTCATCATTTATGGAAGATTAGAAGTAATGTTTATGAAACATTGTTTATTAAATCGGTTTGTAAATAAAGAGGGGATATGCAAAGTTTGTATGTCGAGTGATACGTATTACTTAAAAGATAGAAACAATAAACTTTATCCTATTAAGCCTTCAAAAGAAAATCACTTAACGCATTTATTTCATTATAAAGAAATTGATGAAATAGAGAATATAAGAAAATATCAAAACATGGGCATACAAAACTTTCGTATCGAATTATTCAATGAAGATAAAGAAACAATAAGGTCAATCATTTGTAAAATCAAAAAATGTCAAATTTAGTCAAGAAAAGTAAAATTAAGAGTAAACTATTTATCGGTTTACTTTTTTTTGCTATAGTATAGTTAGAATAATAAGGAGTGATTATTGTGAAGGCACCAAAAGTTTTAGAGCATATAAAACCAGCACACATAGCATGTACAGAAAGTGACATTGCACCCATTGTTGTTATGCCAGGGGATCCCCTACGTGCAAAATATATTGCTGATAACTTCTTAAGTGAAGCAAAACTTGTAAGTGATACAAGAAATATGTTTGTTTTTACAGGAAACTATAAGGGAACTAGAGTAACTGTTATGGGAAGTGGTATGGGAATGCCAAGTATGAGTATCTATGCGTTTGAGTTGTTTTATTTCTTCAATGTGAAAAAAATTATACGTGTAGGAACTTGTGGAGGATTAGTACCAGAAGTAAACGTTCCAGAACTTATTGTAGCAGATAGTGCTTATAATGAAGGAAATTTTGCTTATGCGTACAATGGAGACCCAACACACTTAGTTTATCCAAGTAAAAGTTTAACAAATACTATCAAAGAAACAGCAGAAGAAAATGGAATGAAACCTCATATTGGTACAGTAATGACCACAGAAAATTTTGATTTTTATAGTAACTACGAAGCTGTCCTAAATAGAGTTCCAAAAAACATTCATGTTATTGCTGGGGAAATGGAAGCGTTTGCCTTATTCCATATTGCAGATTCTTTCGATTGCGAAGCTGCTTGTATCCTAACCGTTGTTGATAGTAAATTTAGTGAAACTTTCATGAGTCAAGAAGACCGCGAAAAATCATTAAATGAATCAATAACTTTAGCCTTAGAATCAATCATTAAATAAGAGAACCTAAAAGGGTTCTTTTATTTTTTGATGAAAAGATTGTATAAGTTATTTAATAAAAAGATTAATTCCTTTTTTATTTTTGAATTGGAAAATGGTAATCTTAAAGATATTCGGTTGTGAGAAATTTTATCTGTTAAAAGTAATTGTAATTTATAAAAACTAGTGTATAATAAAACATGTAAGTGTTACCAAGATTGATAACGCCTTACTTTGTTTCAGACGCTATGCCCGATTGTTGGAAAAATATCTGTGGGCTAGCGTCTTTTTTTAAATTAATTGTAGAATAACTATAATTAATAAAATTATTATTACTAAAAACAAAGTTTCTTTCATAACTACCGCCTCCTATTTTCCAAAACCCCCTAATGTAAATCTAGTTGTATTTGTACTCGTAAGAAGTTATAGTAAGGCGCTACTTTCCTGGTAACGAGTGGTTATTATAATGAATCTTTTTTTAATCGCAAGTGATTCGACATAAATTGATAAAACTTGTTGCTACTTTTTAAAATCTCTTGAAAATGAGAAGAAAATAAGATAAGATGTAGTAGAAAATAGAAGGAGGAAGAAAATGAAAAAAAGAAATAAAAACCTCCCAACTTCAGGAACCAACCTGGGGGGGGCAGTGCCACCTTTATACCCAACTATAGAAAAGTAAATAAAATGTCTGATAAACAGTTAGCTCCATCTACTAAAGAATTTTTAAAGTTATTTGATATTAATTAGAAAAATTAAAAGAGGATTTTTATGGATATAAAAAAAATTGGAAGTTTTATTCGAAATTTAAGGGAAGAGAAAAAATTAACTCAACAACAATTGTCAGAAAAATTGCTTGTTCATAGAACAACGTTAAATAAGTGGGAAAAAGGACATTCGTTGCCTCTAAATGATTCTTTAATACTTTTAAGTGAAATTTTTGATATTAGTATAGATGAAATTCTTTCAGGAGAAAGAAAGAATGATATAAAAAATAAGGAAAATGTGATTTTTCATTTACTAAATAATTACAGAAAATCAAAAAAGATTATATTAATTATTAGTTCATTATTAGTTTTTTCTTTGTTTACTTTTTTTGGATATTATTTTTTTACAAATTATAATTCTATTAAAGTTTACAGAATTTCAGGAGAAAGCGAAAATTATTTAGTAACGGATGGGATCCTATTTATTTCTAAACATAAAATGTATTTTAAAATGGGAGAAATTAATACAAAAACAGGTGATACTCCATTATTAGATATTGAACTCTATTCAAAATTAAATGAAGAAAATAAATTAATATATAAAGGAAGTGCGAATCAATTATTAATTGATAATTATTACTCCGAAGAATATTTTAATTATAATGAAATAATAAAGCAAGATAGGTTATTTTTAAAAATATGCCATGAAAATGACTGCGAAGATATAAAGCTATCATGCTTCAAAGATTTTCAAAATAGCAGTTTTATATATAAAAAAGAGAATAATAGTATAGATAATAATGACAATGACAATGACAATGACAATAGTGTAGACGAAGAAATACCAAATTATATAAAAGAAAATTTTGAATTTAATGAACAAAATAATAATTATACAAAAAAAGAACAAAATAAGTTGTTTTTTTATAATCAAGAATCAAAGATATTTCTTTTGAAGATTAATAATAAAAATATTGAAAAAAATTATCAATATAATTTGAATACTAAAGAACTTTATTATTTTGAATTTGATACTAAAGAAAAGAAAATTGTAAAAGAAATTAATAACTATGATAATGAATACAATTCAATTTATGAAGCATTTTATAAAAAATACATTTTAAATATTTTAGAATGAAAATAGAATAATTATTTGATAGTGATTTGCTTTCACTTTCTTTTTTTTGACTTTTTTTATATCTTTAAAATAAGAAAGGAGGAAAAATGAAAAAGATATTTAGTTTAGCTTTTAGTATATTTGTGGTAGGAATATTTGGCACGATACAAGTACAGGCAAAAAATTTTTATTTTGTTAACGATAATAATGTAGAGATGTCAGAGAAAGAATATAACTTTTTTACTGAAATGTATTGGGAAGGGTATCAGCAATTTGTTTCAAAAGAAGAATATGATAATATTCGAGATAATGGTTTTTTTGAATCAGAAATTCAAAAAGTTGAAAATATAGACACTTACTTAGTACCTTTTTCTCTTACACATGAGACTAAAAGCAAAAAATTGAGTATTGCAAAAGCGTGTTCTTCAACTTGTTTAATTTCTATTACTAATAATTGGAAAGGTGTTCCAAATGTTAAAAGCTATGATATTATTGGGGCATTATTTACTGGAAATATAAATAGAATTAATGAGCCTAGAACAGAAGTTTATTATGCAAGTGGTAAAAACTCATCAAACGTAATAAAATATGATAATAATGGTTTTGGAGCATCTATTAAATTGCCTAATACTAATGAAATTTTAACTGTAAATCAAACTTTTCAAGTTATGGGAAATGGGAAGATATATGCAAGCTATCAACACGCGACAAAATCTATAACTCAGAATAACAGTTTAAATTTTAGAATAAATATTGGTGGTTATGGAAAAGTATTTGATTTTTATAACAATGCTTATGGTGTTTATGATGGCATGGGCGGAGTAGATATTGACTGTTAAATTTTAAAACTTAGAATACAAAAATAGAAAAGGAGAAAAAATGAAAAAAATTACAATAATTGCAGTTGCATTAATGTTTAGTATAGTGAATGTTAATGCTAAAAGTTTTACGAACAGTAATAACATATTAATTAATGAAAAAGAATATCAAAATCTTCTATCATTAGGCTTTTCAGACTTAGAGATTGAAATGATGGAAGAAAAGCAATTTGAAGAAAATAAAAACTTACATGGTGAAATTGTTTCAGTAGATACAAAATATTTCAAAACGATTTCTAGCGATAATCAAGTGTACTCTACAAATAGGCTTGATAATAATATCGAAAATAAAGTTATTGAAATTTCCAAAGAAGAATATGATGCTTATAATGGCGAAAATGAGTATAATATTTCACCTTTAGCTAATCCTGCAATTAAAGAAACAAATTATAAAAAATTAACTACTACTTTGGTTAAAATTAATAATAGATATAGAGTGAAAAATGATCTACATTGGAAAACAATGCCTTCCACTAGAAGTAATGATATAAATGCTGTAAGAATTAATAATAGTGTAACAGAACCCTTGAGCAATTCTCAAAATGCTTATACAATTTATTCAGCAACAAATAGTTGTACAGGTGCAGGAATGTCAAATAGAGTAAATCATAATGATTGGCGTTTTTCACCAAGTGGATATGGAGTTGCTGTACCAGTCCCTAAAGACCAAGCAGGACCAACATATTCTTGGAATACTATATATGGAACTTCTTACCCATGTATTGGTTATAAAAATCCAGCGACTTCAGGTAGTGTAAATTCCACTTGGAACGTAAAAGGTATAGATAATTATATGTACTTTGATTTAGTTAAATTAAGTAATGCATCCTTAAGTGTTTATGGTTCATATCAACACGCTCAAACAACAGTAAGTTTATCTAACGCATTATCATTTTCTATTAGTTCAAGTGGATTAGGTGCAGTAATTCAGTTATCTGCTTCTATTTCAAAAAATTATGATAACATGGGTGGTACTCATGCTCAAATACTTAGCCCTTCATGGTAATAAAAAATAGATAAAATGAAAAAGAAAATAGCTATATTTATTTTAATATCTATTGTTATGCTATTTTTCATTAAATTATATAAATATAATAATGAAAAATATTTTATTACTATAAGAGATGCGAATATAAGTGAGTATTTTGATTTTACTGGAGTTTATCTAAATAGTTTTAAAGGCAAAATTTTACAAATGCAGTTAAATGATAATAAGAATAATAAAAAAGTAAAATATATAACATTATATTCTATAAATAATAAAACTAATATGAATTTTGTAACAGGAACAAATTCTAAATATTTTAATCATATTGAAAAAAATAAAATAATTGATTTATTTGTAACAAATAAAATAACTGAATTTTTATTAAAAGTAGAATTTGAAGACGACACTACCGAAGAAATTTATTTAGATATTAACAAAATCAACTTTTAAATTAATTGATAAAAGCAATGGCATTCCAGTCATTGCTTTTATTCATTTTTTTGCAAAAATGCAAAATACGTTTGCAAAATTCCATGGTAACATTTTCCGTTGTTTGATTTATAATCCAATGAATGAAGAGAGAACCCAAGGATTAAGTGGAGAAAGTGGCAATTGTAGTG
>CAQBKK010000020.1:0-9728 GCA_948760655.1 uncultured Bacilli bacterium
TATTAATTCTTTTTCTTGTGAATTAGTAATTGAAAATTTATCTGGATATTCTTCCAAATAATATGCAAATATATTTTTTAATAGGTCTTTATCGCCTTCATCAGCTTCTGAGAAGTACATTATATTATAATTTCCTCTATCTTGATAAGCATCGAAGGTTCTTGCATAGCCCACTAAACTAGAATCGAGTGTATATTCATAGACAGAACTTGTATTTCCATTACTTGTTTCTGTTGTTACTTCTATGACGTTTAATCCTTTAAGTTTAGTATTTGCATCAAAAATACTTTCTTGGGTGTTATAACTATTTAAAACATAGTTTTTAATTTCTTCTATATATGGTGTATAACTTGCATCTGTACCTACTATTTTTTCTAACCATATTTCCTTAAATATTCCATATAAACTTTTATCGGTTAGATTAAAGTCAAAGTCTGGCAATGTATTTGCTAAATCTCCTAAATTTTCTTTTAAATTATCAAAGAAATTTTCTGAGACAGATGCTGGTAATCTTAAATAATTTGCATTCCAATCAATATCAACATATTCTGGATCCGCTGGTTTTGGATATTTACTATAATAGGATGATTGTGATAATTTCCAATCCCCATCTTTATAAATGAAGGCATTTTCATGATCTCCATTTATCGTATCTTTAATTTGTACTTCTAAATACAAATCTGTACCTTGTTTTAGTTTATCAACACTACATTCTAAAACTACTTTTGTTATATCCTCTTCATCAGATTGATACTGTGTATATGTATTTCCATATTTTGTAGTATCTATATTTCCACTAGAATCCATACCAACAATATTACATGCATTGTTATTGGTAAGAATAGTATATCGATCGCTTTCTTGATTCGTTCCAAAGTTATTTCTTGAAAATGCAAACTCAAAATATGCTGTTTGCCAGTCTGATTTTGGTTTCGTTGCATTGGTTGCATAACTTGGTGGACTCGCAATCTGTTCAATTGGAATTGTACCTTTGTATTTTGGATGAATTGTAGCACTATAGGATATAGCATTTAGATTTTTATCCAAATACTTTGAATGAGACTCAGGATAGATAGCAAAATGCGCTATCCCGATAAGCATTGTTGTTCCTATAATTACTTTACTTATTTTTTTGCTCCTGGTCTTCTTTTCAGCGAGCATTCTATCACCTCCTTTATGGATATATTTTTATTCCTACACTATTTTGTTACTTGTGTAGCGGAATAACCAATGGATACTATATCACTATAAACTTGTTCTTTTAGTTTTTCATCGTCTGTTAGTGAACTATTCCCTTTATAATTTACAGTAACTGCATAATAGGTGATTTTTCCTTGTCTTGCTTCTATATTATTTATAATTGTTTTGGTATTGCATGCTTCCTTGCATACTATTTCTTCTGGTATTTTAGAAGTTAAGTCACTATTTACAATTTCTATCTTTTCTATATCAAAATAAGGAATCTTATCATTGGTTTTAAATGTTAATGCAAATGTAGAAGTTGCCTCTAATTCGGTTGTATCTACAGAAAAATAATATTCTATTTTGTTTGATTCTAAGTAAGCGCCAGCATCACAAGTTTTTTTAATAGTTTGGTCTTCGTTATTAACTTCACTTATAATTTTACAACCAACTGGTGCAATAGTAACGTTATATTTTGTTACTCGTGCTTCATCTGCAACTTGTAAGCTAGTCATATATCTTGAATAGGTTATTACCGTTGTAAGAAGTAACATAACTCCTACATACATAAATAACCATTTGTATAAATTTGTCCGAAATTTCTTACTATGTAATAAACTTTTCAATTTACTTCACCTACTTCTTTTTTCTTTTTTTCTTTTTATTTGTCATTTTCTTTTCAGAAGGATTTTTTTTCTTTGTTCCTTCCACTTTATCTTTTTTTATTTTTTGATTTATACTATTTACTTTTTTGGCTTCTTCTAATTTTTCTAACATTTCTTTTTTGTTATTTTGAAATTCTTGAAATTCTTTTTCTTCTTTGGTTAGAATTGGTTTTCCATCTTTATCTGTACTAATTAAGAAACAAACCATAAGTCCTATTATCAAAATCATAATCATTACAAAAGGAGTTTTGAATGCTGCAAGTAACTTACCAGCACCTGGTATTTTCATAACATATTTTCCAATTATGCTTTTTGTTGACATGCTTTCATCTTCTGTGTTGTTATTATCTCCTTTTGTAATCATATTTTCTTCTTCTATTGATAGAATTCGATGGGTTACAAATGCTCCATTTATATCTTTAAATGTCACAATATCATTTACTTTATAAGCATTTTCGTTTGTATTTATTACTATAATGTCGCCGATATGAATGGTTGGTTCCATTGATCCAGAAACAACTTCTAGTAAAGCATAGCCACGAATAGGAGCTAAATCTTTTTTTAGTATTTTTATACAAATCATGTTATAGACATTGAAAGCAAACACTAATACTAAGAAAATCGTAATAATCGCAATGAATATTTTTTTTATAACCTTCATTTTTTTACCCCTTTATTTTTTACATGTTCTATCTACTATTTCATAATTTAATGCAAGTAAGAATTGATATTTATCTTTAATATTATTGGCAGCGTTTTCTCCGATTTTTGTATCTAACGCATCGCTACCACTATCGAATGCCCATTCCCATTTAATGACTAATTTTACAGATTCTCCTTTTTTTAGAGTTATCTTTTTACTATCATCATTTGAGAAATCAATTTTTCTAATGCTATAGTTATTTTTTATATCACGATAGTTTTCACCTACTACATCGTTTATGTTACCCGCATCAATATTTAAAATGGTATATCTTTCTTCATGCGTTCTTGTATTTGTGTCTACTTCCCCATAATAGTAAATACTTTCTGGCACTTGTTCTTTTTTGATAATATATCCCATATTTAAGCAACCCATATTTTCAATACAGATTGTTTCTTCTTCCAAAGTCATACCTGTAATGGTTATTTCATCTTCTAAATCATTTGTAACTGTTGCTTCATAAAGTCCATTAGCTCCTGGATAGATTACTTTGTCTGATTCGTATTCTCCAAATAAGTTTATATTTCTTAAATAATACATTCCCTTATTTGTAATTTCTATATCTTCAATTAAATTGTCCATATCATAAACTGCTACTAATGCTAAGTCATCTGAAACCGTGATTATTTCATCTAACGCATATACTTTATCAGTTATTGTATCTTTGAATTCTTTAATGTCGTAGTATGTACAATTTCCAGCATCATAATATGGGTGATAGTTTGCCAAATTAATTGTTGCTCCTGCATCTAACGAATATGTATATTTTGTTAGATTTTTATTTGTTATTGGATCAATTACAGTAAAGAAACCATTTTCTCCTGCATCAATTGTTACATTGTATTTTCTAGAAATATGTAATGTTACAGGGAAATTTTTATTTTCAACTACTTGATTATAGTACGTACCTTTTACATTTATTGTAGCTACTCCTACATCTAAAGTTTGTATTGGAACTGTTAGAGAACTTGGACTTGATAAATCACATTTTTCAAGTATCATTTCTATTAAATTATGATCTTCTGTTGTTATATCAATATAAACATATGGATTTCTAATACCATTTTTGTCTACTTGATACAAACGTAGTCCGCCTTCAATCGGTTCTTTTTCTATTTTTTCACCTTGGGTCGTATTTACATCAAATATATCTGTATTTAATACTAGACTCCAATTTTCTTCTTTTCCTAGAGCAATTGTGTATTCATTATTTGCTGTTTCTAATTTTTCTTTTTTCTCGGTTACAAATGTTAAGTTTGTATTTTCTTCTTTATCACCATAAGAAAGTTTTAAATTTACAGATTTACCAATTAAATCTAATAAGTTTGTATCAGGTTTTGGTACTATTCTGATTACATCTTTTTCAATTCCACTAATTTCTACTAAATCACAAATATTATTTTCTTCTGTACAACTTAATGATGCTTGTACTCCATTTACGTCATATTCGTCTGTTAAAATGTTTCCATCTTTGTCTTGTGTTTTTATTGTATAACTAATGTTATATGGGTCATGTTCTAAATAAATGTCTTTATTGTTATTTATTTTATCGTTTATAGTAATGCTTGTAGTTATTGGTCTAAAGATATTTACTTTGTAAATGGTCTCACTAGGTGTTCCATTTTCTGCTGTAACTTGAACTAAAACTTCGTTATTTCCTGGTTTTAGAGAAACAACTTTTCCGTCAGATTCCGTTGTACTTTCTCCATTTACTATATAGGTAACGGTTGCTTTGTCAAATTCTGGAATTCCTACTATTATTATCTGTTCATCATTTGAACCTACTTCTACAGTATAAGTGTCTTTGTCTTGATTGAAATCTACAATTTTATTTGATGAATTTAGAATTGCTTGTAAGTCTTTTAATAAGTTATTGGCATTTCCTAAAGCATCTGTTTTGGTAATTGTAATTTCATAAGTTGTTTTGGTATAACCATCTTCTGCAAGACCTGTTATTTTTAATATATTCTTATTTCCAGTTTCTACTGGTGTAACAACAACTTTACCGTCTTTTACATCTCCTTTATTTACTACTTGACCATCGACTATATATTCATAAGTCATTTTTATAGCGTTTGGATGATTTAATGTTGGTAAGAATGTAATTTCATTTACATGTTCACCTACTGTAATTTTATATTTATTCTCTCCAGCAGATAATAAATCTTGAATTTCATCGTTTCCTTTTTTATCTACTTTAATGGTTATGCTACTATCATGTGATAAGTTTTGATCTGTTTTTCTTATTATTATAACTTTATAATCTCTTTTGTTTCCTTCTTCATCTCTAACCGTAATAATTACTTCGTTTTCTCCATATTCTAAATCTTGCACATAAATATCTTTAAAACCAGAATATGTTTTTCCTTTGTATGTGTAGGTTATTGTTGATTTTGAACTAGCAGTTGGAGTTAGTGTTACATCTGTTTCTGTATGTTCTAATACAAGTTTGTATTCTAATGTATTCTCATTGAATTTTGGATCTAAAGTTCCTTTGTTGGTTGTTAAATTTGTTAAATAAGTTGCTTTATTTATAGGAGCTTTGTTTACTATTACTTTATAATCTGTTTGTGAACCATCTTGGGCTGTTACAGTTACTATTACTTCATTTTCTCCTACAGGAAGATCCATATCACTAAATGTATTGTATTTTGTTCCATTATAGGAATAAGTAACGGTTGCTTTGTCACTTGCTGGAACAGCTGTAATTGTTACTTTGTCATTGTAATCAATTCCAACAGAATATTCCTTTTTAGCAGGATCAAAATCAATTGATCCAGGAGAAACAGTCAGTGATACAAGAGAACTATTTTTATCTAGTGTACCTGGAGCTGATTTTCTGTTAATCCTTACTATATATTCCCTACTTGTTCCATCTTCTGCAGTTACTAAAATTTTTGCTGTATTCATTCCTTCATTCAGTTTTAGGTTATTTAATGTTGGAATTCCTTCTTCACCATTAAATGTATAGGTTATTTTAGCTTTTTTACTTTTTGGAATTGCAGTCAAATCAAGAGAGGTTACATCATGCTCTACTTCTATATCATATACAAGTGTATTTTTATTAAAGGCTGGTTGTAATACACCTTTGCTTGTTGTTAAACTTTTCAAATAATTTTTACTTGATTTTGCTTTATTGACAATAACTGTATATACACTTTTGCTTCCATCTTCTGCTGTTACAGTAATTGTTACGGTATTATCTCCTGTATTTAATTTTAGTTTATCTAATGAAGATACTGTTTGACCATTAAATGTGTAACTTATTGTTGCTTTTGGATTTGTTGCTTGAGCTTTTAAAGTTACTTTCCATGTCCAAGACCCTACTCCTACGTAATATAAATGTGTATTGGGATCAAAGTTTAATGTTCCTTTATTTATCGTTAAACTCCTCAAAGTACTATCGCTATTTTTCTCTACTGGTTTACTTGTAGACGGAGTAGAAGGTTTTGTCGTATTTCCTTTTTCATTTATTACATTTATATTGTATATATTTGTATAGGTGCGGTCATTATAAGTAAGGGATAGTGTAATAGTGGCTGTTCCAACTTTTAATCCCGTAATTTTTAAAATACCATCTTGGGCTGTAGCTGTTGCAACACTCTCATCACTAGAAGTTACTGTTACTTCTCCTGTTAATTCCACTAGACGATAAACAACATTTTTTATTTTCTCTATTCTTAAATTGATTGTACCTTCTGTACTTTCTAACTCAATAAAGCGATTAATGTCTTTAATGATTACTTTTGTTGTTGCTTCATACGTTTTTCCATTTGCATTTGTTTGTAAGTAAACTGTTACTTCTCCTGCTTTTTTAGGGTTGATAACTACATAGTTATTCACAACATAACAAGTTGCAATGTTAGGGTCGCTTGTTGAACAAGTAAATCCATTCGGCTCGATATTTTTGTAACTAAAACTAATCTTTGTTTTAGAATCACTTACATACATTTCTGTAGTGTCTGTATCAAATGTTAGATCTTTATTTTTGATTACTTCTTGAGATGGAGAATCTCCATCGATAGGAAATGTCCCTTCTCCTTTGAAAAAGTCACCAATTTTACCAAAGAACTTCGATGTACAACTACAACTTGTGATTAATAAAAGTAAAATAATAATGATGATGATATAAAGTATTATACGTCTTTTTCTTCTATCTTCTGCACTTACATTTGCATTTTCATCATTATTTAATTTAAAAAAACTTTTAAAATCTTTCATCCCTGTACCCCTCCTTTGCACCTCAATTTAATTTTCAAATAAACCTACGAACAATCATAGGCTTATTTGGAAGTTAAATTAACTTCCTCTTTTTTATCCAATTATGGAGTTACTGTTACAGTTGTACCAGCTGCTTCAGTTGTTTGAGTAGCAGTTACTCTCATATTTAGTCTTACAGTATTTGCTTCTTTATCTGCACCTGTAGCAGCGATTCTATTTCCTAACATAGTATCTAATGTATCATTAGTTTTATATCCTGCTGGAATCTCACTTCCATCGAATGTCACAGTTTTATAAACATTGTTTGCTGTAAGTTTGTCATCAAATGTCCAAACCCATTCAATTTTAGCACTTTTAATTTTTTCATTAGCTGCTGTTGTTGGAGCATTAACTAATAATCCAGTTAATTTTCCATTTGCATCATATGTATTACCTGAAATAGCTTTATCAAAAGTTTCCACTAATTTGTCATATGTTACCCAAGTACTTTTTGTAGCTGTACCATCAGTAGCATAAGTTGTTACTCTAAACAATAATGGACTATAAACTTTTTGACCACCTACTTCTACAAGAGCATCAGTAATTGACTTAGGTAAAGTTTCTCCTAATTTTGCTTTAATTTCTGTTTCAGTTAATAAAACATTATTAACTGAACCTTTCTTACCAGCATTTTTCTCTTCTTCTGTTAAATCAGAATCTGCCAAAAGTTTGAAATCTAATGTATAGTTAGTTTCAATAGTAGCATTAAGATCAAATTCATAGAATCCACTTGTACCTGGAGCTACAACTCTATCAGTATCAATTGCTTGTACATATTTACCACCAGCATTTGTATAAGAATTTGCAAATAAATTAATATCAGCAGTTTCAGTAGTAGTTCCTTTATCAGTCATAGCGATGCTCCATTTAGCAACTCTAGCCTCATCAGTCATATCCATAGATGAAATATATTTAGCATAAGTTCCACTTACTGAATAACCAGTAATTGCAACAGCCATTAATAATCCACCTAACACTGTCATTTTCTTTTTCATTCTTTTTCACCTCCCCTCGAATTATCATTTTATTTTGCAAAACAAATTATGTAATGCATTTTGGAAATATTACTTTCCATCTATGTAAACGTCTTAAAAAGACAGTTTACCCAATTTCATGTAAGTCTTTTTAGACTTATTTTTTATTCTTAGATTCGAGGTTCTGTTGTTCTTGTTGCTCTTTCATTTTTTTATATTCTAAGAATTCTTTTCTTTCGGCTTCTTGTTGTTTCTTAGTTGAAATTATGAAACCAATTACAAATATCATAGTAATTCCTAGTATGACAATGATTATTGTTGTTGGTTCTGATAAACTATTCATTATGGAACCAATTCCAGGAATTCTACCTACATATATACCTTCTATATCACTTTTGGCACTTACAAGATTCAAATCTTGAGTATTGTTATTATCTCCTTTAGTGATAAAGTAAGTTTCTCCATCCTCTAGTACAACATCAATAATTCTATGTGTGGTTACTGTTCCTTCAGCATCTCTAAAAGCGATGACATCATCTATTCCTAAAGAAGTAGGATCTTCTACTACTTTGGTGATTATCATATCCCCTTTATGTATTTCTTTTTCCATTGATCCAGATAATACAATAAAAGGTTTAAAGCCGAATATACTTGGAACTTTACTTTCATCTTGTTTTGCTTGAAACATAATACTCAAGTTTATTACTAATATTGGTATTAAGATTGCACAAGCAATAATGACTAACCAATTACTGAATGAATTGTACCATTTTTTCCCACCCTTTTTCATTTCTTCCACCACTTTCATCTGTAATTGTAAGCTTTATGCTTTATTACTCATTTTAATTTTTTTATCATATACTAATTTTTGATTTGTTTCTTCAAATTCAGAATTTAATAAACTTTGCCAATAAATTAAATCATATAGTTGTTCTTGTAATAATCTTCTTCTTTGATAAATATCTAATTTAGAGAATTTTTTACGTGATTCTTCAGCTAATTTTGCAGCCATTGGAATTTCTTCCTCTTCAACAATTACTAAATTGCTTTCTTCTTCCGTATTTTCATCATTATTGATTGTCTCTGGAGTTGTTTCCACCTTATTCTCTTCTAGTTCTTCTGGTTCTTCTAGAATAATAGTATTTTCTGGTAAAGTTGTTGCACTTTCCATAGCTTCTAGATTTTCTGGTTCTTCTGTTGAAATAAGTTCATCATCACTTTGCTCTGCAATTGTTTCTGTTTCTGCATTTGAAAGATTGCTTACTTTACCTTGATCAATTATAATTCCTTCATCTTGACAAGTAATGGTATAACTTCCTCTTTCTGTTATAGAAATTCCAAATGTGTGACTACCATTTTCTACTTGTGTATCGTCGCCAGCATCACATGTTTTTGTTATTGTTACAGGAATTGATGCAGTAGATCCATTTCCTAAGTTAATTAAATCTTCTATATTGTAGTTATGTTCTACTGTTATTGTGTAACTATGCGTATGCGGTGTTGCTGTTGGTGCAATTGTTGCTTCTGGCGTTGGTGTTGTAATTGAAAGATCGCTTACTTTACCTTGGGCAATTATAATTCCTTCATCTGTACATGTAATGGTATAACTTCCTCTTTCTGTTACTGAAACATTAAATGTATGACTACCATTTTCTACTTGTGTATCGTCGCCAGCATCACATGTTTTTGTTATTGTTGCAGGAATTTGTGCAGTACAGCTATTATTATTTGCTAATGCCTCTTTTACTAAGTCTTCTACACTATAATTATGTTCTACTGTTATTGTATAACTATGAACATGTGGTGTTGGGCTTGTACTTGCTGTTGGTATTGCGCTTGGCGTTTCACTTGCACCTGGTGTTGGGCTTGTACTTGCTGTTGGTATTGCGCTTGGCGTTTCACTTGCACCTGGTGTTGTACTTGCACTTGCTGTTGGTATTGCAC